>CAZOUO010000121.1:0-7455 GCA_964582975.1 uncultured Thermotogae bacterium
CCCCGCTCCTCGGCGATCGCCTTGGCAAAGGCCACGGAATCGTTGACCACCTTTTCGGACATGGTTTCATCCTGCTCCTGACCACCGCCCAATAAGTCGACTGGGTGTGCGGCCCCGATGTTCGTCCCCGGCGCCATCGCGGCAACGTCGGCAGCCATGGTGATGAAGACGCCGGCCGAGGCCGCTCGGGCACCGGCCGGTCCAACAAAGACGACGATCGGAATCGCAGCACCCAGCTCGGCCATGACAATGTCCCGCGTCGACTCTCCCAACCCACCGGGGGTGTTGAGCTCGATGAGAAGGAGCGACGCCTGCTCTTCTTCCACCTGGGCGATGGCGCGCAAAACAAGATCCCGACTCACCGGGTTGATGGAGCCGACAAGCGGGAGGCGATAGATGACCTCACTTCCCCAGGCGGTAAAGGTAACGCCCAGCGCAATGATGACCAACATCCAAAACGCACGTCGTTTCATACCACGCTGACGTTACACCATCCGTGTACCTGACCGCAACACGGCAAGAAGAAGACCTGCTTCACCCCTCGAAAGACTGAACCCTCCAGCTATAAGGAAGCCAAGAATTCAGGAAGAGGATCAACTCCCTGCTTTTCGATATCAAGGCTGCGGCCTTGCCTCTTTCCCTAGATTCCTGGTCTCCTCATAACAATTGAAGGAGTTTAGGAAAAAGAAGCGCTGCCGATGTAGCTCAATGGTGGCTCCGATTAACTTGAGAGCTTGGTGCCTCGTGTTTCAGCAGTACATAAAATCTTTCGTTCCTCATGGATTCCTGGCTTCCTCATGATGAGAAGCATGTTTCCCATCTTTATGGAGACAACAGCTGCTTGAGGGTTGCCAGATCTAATTGGAGCGGGGTGGGAAGCTGATATCGTTCGCGAAGCGCTTTCATTCGGTTCGCGAAGCGGAACGGGGCCAGCGGATCGGCTGGGAATGTTCGCGGGTTGATTCCCAGAAGTTCAAGCTTTCCGTACGGGGAGAGAAGCTCGATCCAGCTGTTCAGCGAAGCGGTATCGGGACTGCGGGCGAAGGAGGGAAGCAGGATGAAGTAGATGCGATCGAACGTTCTCCCTTTGAGAAAGTCTTTCGCAAAGGTGAGTCCATCCTCGGTGTTGAAGGGAAGCCACAGCCCGGGGATGCCGGTCTGGATGTTGGTACGGGGGTTCTGGTGGTTGAAGCAGTCAAACAGGATCTCGTCTTGTCGGGAATATTCGCTCGCAAGATAAGCGTTGTAGGCGAGGAGGCTGTACGCTTTCGGATGGTCAAACTCTAGTTCCAGCACTTTGATGCCCCGCTCGGACGCAAAGCTTTTGACCGCCGCAGCGAACGCTTCCGGGCAGCCCCATTCGGACTCCCTCCGCGTTTGTACTGGAAGATCAAGCGGCCAACGCTCAAGATACTCACTCGGGCTGATCCCGCCCAATCCGCCCACCTGAAGGAAGGCCCGTTCTGCAATTCTGTACTGTGGCCAGCTGTAGCTGCAGTTGACGAGAACGAGCTTTCCTCCGGGAGCGAGATTCTCCAGGATGAACTCCTGATAGCTTTCAGGAAGCTCCAACAGTTTGATCCTGATGAAGTTGACGAACTTAACCGGGGATCGATCGTGGAGGGGGTCGTAATGGCTGATGACCTCGAAGCGCGCCCTCTCGTTTGTCTCGAGGATGGTCTCCGCCAACGCTTTGCCGGCCTTGTGGTAGCTCTCTAGGTCCTCCGCTTCCATCGGCAAATGTTTAAAAGTCAACCCGAACGAGGTTGTGAGAAACGGAGCGTGCAGTAAACAAGTCAGGTGGGCAATCCCGCCGTTTGGCGAGCCGATTACGATTGCCTCGTAACCGCGATCGGTGGCCGGATATTGCCCCACACACCATTCCGATAGGGAATCCACATCAAACCCCTGCAACCTCTTTTTGGGGGTCCCCATCGAAAGGCGCATCCCCCATTCCATCGCCGCAATCCTTGCGGACTCCGGAAGGAGGCTCAACAGACCCAAAAAGAGCTTGCTACCAAAGGGATAGCACTCGAGGATACTGTTCCCGTTACCGGTCAGTGCCTCGGCAACCTCGCGGACTACCCTGGTTCCGGAGTCGAAGTTTTCGACCATGATCTTTGATTGTCGGTCTTCCATTCCTTTAGCTGCACCTAGCACATGAAAAACCACAACTGTGAAGAGGAGAGCCAACAGGATTGTCTTCTGCCCCAGCGATCTTTTCACCTCCCTTCTCATGAACATCCATTCCAAAAGCACCGGCTAATTATCCATTAGGAAGCCAAGAGCCCAGGAAAAGGTTCAACTCCCTACGCTCCTTTATCAAGAACAGCGGTCTTATCTCTCCTCCTGTATTCCTGGTTTCCTTATAGCAGGTCTGTAGACAAACTCGACTTCGGGTTCACTCACTTGAAGCAAGAGCCTTCATTTGACTATGGTGAAGCCAAGAAAGAATCTGGCTTTCTGACAGATCACTCTCTTCACATCTAGGGTGGGCTTGACAGAATTCAAAAGCAGTCCGTGCTCCTTCCCAATCTCGCCCCCTACACTCCGTTCGTCCCTCTCGCATGACAAATGGGCAGGCAATACACATGATATTTTATTGTGCAAACTGAGAGGAAAGCCCGTTCATCTGACTACTCCAGCAGTGGGACAAGCTCCCCCGTGCTGAGGCGATACGTCGTGAGCTGGTAGGTTTCGTCCTCGGTTTCAAGGGCAAGTCCCAGGGTTTCTTGGTCGATCCAGAACAGCGTTGACGCCCCGTCGCTTTCAGGGATGCGACTGGTAGTCCAGGTTTCCAGATTGGTGAGATGGGCGATGTTTTTGTCTTCTTCGACTGAACCGATGTAGGCAAGGTGCGTGCCATCGGGAGAAAACGCCGGAGCAACACCTCGTGGCGTGAGCCGCTCACCGGATTCCCACTCGATATCGATCAGATAGAGAGAAGGACCTTCTGCCTCAACCTCTGGGGCGATGAGAACCTGATCGTATAGGGCCAGAGCAAGCCATTGGCCGGATGGATCAACGTCCCACAGTAGAAACGCCGGAAAGAGCAAAAGGGTCTCCTCCATCTCGCCGGAAAGCAAAAATGAGGCGATCTCCACTGTCTTCCCTGTCCCGGGATCGACGGTCTCCACGTGTGCCAGTCGGAGGCTTCCTTCATTCGTTGCTCGGATGACTGTGAAGGGTATTCCCGATGTTGTCGGTCGATAGCTGAGCACGTTCTCAAGCAACACAGTGTGGATTTTCTGCTCTCGATTGTAGCGCATGAGACGCCCGGTGCCCTCCTCGTCGACGCGCAAGTAGGTGATGTCTCCCTCTGGGGTGAACGCCGGATCGAGGATCGCTTCTTCGGAATAGAGAAGGCTCTCGGGTAGGGAAGTCGCCTCGACACCGGTTAACCACAACGTCCACGAGATCGCCTCTCCCCAAGAGCCTGACTCAGTTTCTAGATAAACAAGCTCCTTACCTTCTGGCGACCACGCCAACGCACCGGCATCTCCGATGGTGGTTACCGCTTCCAATCGGGTTAGCGTGCCATTGTGAAAAAGCGCAAGGGTCGCTTCAAAAGGGAGGAGATTGTACGCCCCTGCCTCGTCGAGGAACAGGGCGATCGTGCCATCCGGGCCAACGGCCGGACGATTGAACGGCAACCCGCAGCCAGTGAGGACCAGCAACGTGGCAAGAAGAAACAGTCGCGTTTTCATACCAGCAGTCTAGTCGAGTGGAGAGCCTCCAGTCAATCGGAAGAGGACGGTCCCTGCGGGTCGCGGCGCGTGCGTGTCAAAAGCAGCCTGTTCGCAACATCGTTCCCGCGCTGATTGGCGATCGCTAAAGACCCGGATTCCAGGTACGCGAAGGCGAATCCAGCGGCAAAGGCATCCCCAGCTCCGGTTGAGTTGGCACCGGCGATTTTCTCTGCTTCGCATCGGTCACGCTCGTCGTCCTTCCACGCAAGGGAGCCTTTCTCGCCGAGGGTCAGCGCACCGCAGAGGAAGGACTCAGCCAGCGCCTCGGCGATCTCTTCCGGCGACTCCTCCCCCGAGAGAGTCTTCCCCTCGTCAAAGTTAGGGAAAAGCCAATCGGCCGCGGCGATCTCGTGCAGGAAAGATTCAACGCCAAAGGCACGGATCAGGTTTGCCGGAGGGGGATCGACCGAGATCGTCATCCCGAAAGCACGAGCGATCTCGATCGCCCTGTGCGCCGCCTTCTGCTGAGAAAGTGAGAGAAGGGTATAGCCGGAGAGATGCAGGTGGTTTGCGCCGCGAAAGCACTCCTCCTTCACCCAAGAGGTCTCGATCCTGTCGTTGGCTCCACGTGAGCAGAGCATCGTCCGCTCTGTGTCGTGTGCCAACGAGACGATGGTGCCAGTGGGAGCATCCACCCGCATCACATGGGGAGTGACTCCCTCATCTTGCACAGATCGGATGAGAAGGTCCCCGACAAGATCGTTTCCCACGCAGCCGATGCAGGTGACTGCTGCCCCTTCGCCGGCGGCGATGCGGGCGAAACGTCCGGCCGAGCCTCCCGGCTCTGCTTGCACGAGGGTACGGACCTCTCCTCCTGCGGGGATCTCTTCAGGACCTTCAGCGAGCACATCGAGGTTAAGGTCGCCGAGGACGACGATGCGGCTCATTTGCTTTTTCGCAGTCCAGCGATCGCTTCGCTCATCGCACGAACTCGCTCCGGATCGACCGGAGACTCGACTTTGTAGTCCTCCTTAAGGGCCATTCCAACGATGAACCCGTCTGCCTCGCGATAGGTGGAGAGATTGTCGAGTCTCACGCCACTGCCAACAAAAACTGGTAGTGGGCTCGTCTGTTTGACTGTCTGTAGGTCCTCCGGCGAGGTTCGCTTTCCCGATCCAATCCCTGAGGCGATCAATGCGTCGGGGTGGTTTCTCGTTGCATCGACGGCCGCCTCCTCGATTGTCGTTGGATGGACTGCGTGCTTCACGTGGACGTCGGCCAAAATCTTCACGCCGCAGCCGAGATGCTCCCGTAGTTGGAGGAGACTACAGGCATTTCCCTCGATGATTCCTTGATCGGTAAACGCCACCCCACAAAAGACGTTCACTCGGATGAACGACGCGCCTGTCGCCGCAGCGATCGCGAGAGCTGCATTGCCGTCGTTTCGCAGCACACTCACCCCGATCGGAATGCGTGCCTTTCTCGCAACTTCCTGCACAAGCACTGTCATCGCCGCGATCGTCTCTTTCGAAGCGAGCTTGGCGAACGGCGCATCCCTGAGGTTCTCCACCAGTGCCGCATCAGCACCGCCGCTCTCCAACGCGTCGAGATCACGCAAGGCAGAATCAACGATCGCCGGCAACCCCGTTCTCCTATAGTGAACGCTCCCCGGAAGAGGAAGAAGGTGGATCATGCCGACAAGTGGCTTATTCATTCTAAACGGTTCCATAGCCGCGCGATTATATCCGATCCCTTCCACTGATGAATGGACGTCGCGGAAACTTTGAAAAGGACGTGCCACAGCTTGAACAACCCCACCCAGCCGTGCGGCGGCCTTGACGGTCGTTTCCGTTCGAGGTATGCTTGACGACGCGTGGTATTACGAAAGCGGAGAAAGTGTTACTAATATGGGAAAACTTGTTCGTTTCAGTATTTCGATCGAGGAGGATCTCTTGACTTCCTTCGACGCCCTCATTAAGAGCCGTGGCTATCAGAACCGCTCGGAGGCGGTCCGAGATGCCATTCGGTGCCAACTGATCCAACAAGAGTGGGAAGCAGGGGGCGAGGTTACCGGCGTGATCACGCTCTTGTACGACCATCACCGCCCTGGGGTGGCCGAGGCGTTAACCGAACTTCAGCACCACGCGCTGGCCCACGTCATCGCCAGTACACACATCCACCTCGACCGCGCAAACTGCCTGGAATGCATCGCCGTCAAAGGAGAAGCGCGGACAATCGAAGCGCTCGCCGACCGGCTCAAGAGCTTAAAAGGGGTGAAACACGGGGAACTCACCGCAACATCAACGGGAAAGAAACTTATCTAGAAAACCAAAGGAGGCTGTTGTGAAGAAGCTGTCAATCGTTGGAATCGTTTTGTTAATCGGCGCAAGTCTTGGGCTGCCTATCTTGGCCAAGCCGACTGTCGTCGCCACCCATGCCGTCTTGGGAGAGTTCTCCAAGATCGTCGGAGCGGATCTGATCGAAGTGACCACCATTATCCCTTCGGGGTTCTGCCCTGCCTTCTACGACCTCTGCCCAAGTGACGTGGCCGCAGTGAGCCGGGCCACGATGATTCTGTACTCGGGGATCGAACCGTGGATGGACTCCCTGTTGGATGCGGTCGGCGGAACGGCCCACGTCCTGCAACTAAAAGGGTCCTGGAGCACCCCCGCCACTGCTTCGGAGAAAGTGGACGCCATCGCTGCAGCGCTCAGTAAGCTCTTGCCGGATGGTTCAGGCACGTTTGCGGCAAACGCCGCCATCTACAATGAGGAACTGGCCGCGCTGGCGACCGCTCTCAAAGCGCAGGCAGCGGCACTCAACGTGGAGGACGTACCGGTCATCTCGATGGCCTGGCAGGAGATGTTTGTGGCCTGGCTCGGCTTTAACGTCGTCGCGACCTACGGCATACCTGGTGACCTGTCCCTCAAGGACCTCGTCGATCTCGCGGCGGTTGGGCTGGAAAACGACGTCGTTCTGGTCATCGACAACCTGCAGAGCGGCGTGAACTTCGGAGCTAAACTTGCCCGCGAGGTCGGAGCGGTCCACGTCGTATTGTCGAACTTCCCCGGCGCAATGCCAGGAACAGCCACTGTGCTCGATCTGTTCACACAGAACGCCGAGGCGCTGTTCTCCGCCATTGAGCCGCTTCCATAAAGAAAGGAGGATCTGTGGAAACGCTCATGATTGACCCACAAACGGTCGACCTCGACGAACTGATCGAGCGAGGAACCCATCTACACGGCCACCTCGGGCCATTCCTGATCGCGGGGATCCGCATGGGACTGCTTGCCCTGGAGCTTCTCGATAGCTCCGGCTACTTCGGCATCCAGGCAGAATCAGAGACCGGCACGGTCACCCCGCTTTCCTGTCTGACCGACGGGGTGCAGATCGGAAGCGGCTGCACCCTCGGCAAGGGGAACATTCAGGTGACGGATGCGCGCCGCCCCCGCGTGCATTTCTCCAACAAAGCAGGCCAGCGAGTGACGGTTGAACTGCGCCCGGATATCTGCCACGGATTTTCGGACGGAAAGTTGGACGAACAATGCGCGGTTGCTCGCCAAAACTCCCTGGAGGAGATGTTCATTTGGAACCCCCATCAATAGAGCTTGTCGACGTCACTACCGTCTACGAAGGCGAGCGGATTGCCGCACTTCGCGGAATCACCCTTGTCGTCGAGCCGAGTGAGCTGGTCGGGGTCGTCGGGCCATATGGTGCGGGCAAGACCACACTTCTTGAGGTGTTCAACGTCCTCATTCCGATCGCG
>CAZOUO010000122.1:0-7430 GCA_964582975.1 uncultured Thermotogae bacterium
ATTGAAAGCCAATTACTTGTTGAATCATTTCTGTCTTTCTGGTATAAAAACCTATGGATTCAATTTCCCTCATGTTCCTTTGTCAATTTCACCAATCTAATTGCGCCTAACTTTTCATGTCACTGCGGGGTTCGCTCGGCATAAGGCGCGGCGGCTTTTTTGCCGTCGCCCTTAAGGCCGTTGTTAGGCCTCCATTTCTTTATTGTCATCACCAAGTTCTTTCGCCAGGGCAGCAAAAGATTGCAATTCGTAAACAATTGGTTGAACATGAGATAGAAGGTCAAAAATTACTTCTATTGTTTCATCAATCACTCTATTAAACTCTTGCTCCCATAGTGTTGTGCCAAATGGTTTTATCTTTAGAGAGAGGTCTGCTATTTCTGTTTCCAAAATCATACGATGAAATGGCTCCACGGCAGGCCGAAAGGACACCAAAGAATTATAAACCCGACTCAAATCTTTCGATAAAATTGGCATTTCATCCCAGCTAGGTTTCTTCAATCTATCAATCCAACGTCGAACAAAAAAACTCAGCTGTTCTATGTCCTTTGAGAACCTAATAAGATCGTGATGTTCGAAATGATCATTAAGATTTGGGATATATTCTCGATATGACCATGTGAGCGGGTGAAAAACTAAAGGAATATTATCTGAACCAAAATCAGGATTCTTTGTTTCTGACAGTTTTCTACCAACTAGTTCCATAGATTTGGCACCAGAAACATGGATAAACTTAGGTTGACTTGAATTTGCATGAGCATTCAGAAAACCTAATAAGGATAGGTTCTTCGAATCAATTAAATTGGCA
This sequence comes from uncultured Thermotogae bacterium, assembly GCA_964582975.1. GTDB lineage: Bacteria > Bipolaricaulota > Bipolaricaulia > UBA7950 > UBA9294 > CAZDDA01. The sequence goes on from CAZOUO010000122.1 coordinate 809, forward strand.
TATCTTGAGCTTTCACTTGGCCTATAATTGCAAAGGTATTTGAAAGCCACCTCCATATATTCTTGCCAATCCCTGTCATCAGGAATTGGTTCATTCCAATACTTTACCCGACCAGTTGCTGATAATCTTTTCATCCTCTGAAGGGGCGAATTTTCATGCATAGTAAGATTAGCGAGAAACTTAAGATTCTCTATGTTTATATTACCAAAAGGTCGCATAAGATCATTTTGTTTTTGGGGATTCAACATTACGGAGAGCCTGTATACGAGCTTTTTACGGTCAACAAAAATGGAAAGTTGACGACTAAGGTAATTATCCATTTCGATCGCCGTGCCAGGAAGCAGGAAAAGAGGCGATTTTGAATTGTGCATTAAATAGACAGACAGTGGTGCCAATGGATCTTCTAAATAGGGAGAAAATGAATAGCGGTAAATTTCTGAAAAATCAACCGTGACTGACAAATGTTTGTTCACAGGTAAAGATTCAAGTGCAACCCTGAAAGAATAACCTGATAAATCTAAAAGGCCTATGTTGAGTTCATTAAGTGCATTATATATTTCACGTAAATTCCTTTTCTTGCGCTGATGTGTTTCTATTAAAAGACTTGAAATATAGGATAGAGAGTCTTGGATACGTGTGTATTCTTTATGACTGAACAACACGGACTGCTCAATTCTTTTGAGAATTTCTTGATTTCCTGAGATTACATTTGCCTTAATAGCTTTAACATCAAAATCTATGGCGTCTCTTTTTACGACAAGGGCTTGGATAGAAGCAGATACTCTGGCGAGTTCTCGCAAGGTGGATAGATTTATGTTCTGGATCTGATTTTCAATTTCCCTTATTTCTGAGTCTTTAGATAGTTTTCCTAAAAGTACATTTATTTCTTGATCTGTTAAATCTTTTTCAGATGGCCTAATTTCGTTTACCTTTCGAAGGATTCTCTCCAACAAATCCATTACTTCCCTGTTGCATATGGCATCTTTAATCCCAAAGGTAGCTTGATCGACGCCAGAACCAATAAAGGGTATCGATCTTACTCCTCCACGAAGAACTGACTCAGCAACAATTCTTATAAGTTGTGATCCATTTATTTTCATATTGAGGACCTAACAACCAGCTTCACGCGCGGCCGCTTTTTGCCGTCGCTGTGAAAGCAGAGGTTCTGCTCATATCTCATTGAGTTTCTTGACTATATGCCTCCGCGCTGATAGGGTCATCCCAATGAATATCTGTGATCGGCCATACATCCTTCAACCCACGGGTTTAAAACGGAAAGGGTGGGAAGTTGTAAAACCGTGGCCATTGCGTCTCTTCTAACTAAGTCTAGGTGGCGAGTAGCTTCTTCATCCTTGTATCTATTGCTTCGTTGACTATCTCCCGTAAGACTGTTCGATCCACTTCCCTAGGGTTGACAATGTTTTGGAGGCCCAAAGACTTTGAGCCATAGCCCCAGCTTCACTCCAAGTAGGACGAAACAATATCTCCTCGTCCTGCTTTCAACTGTTCGATCATTGCACCATGGCCGTCGGACAGTATTCTCGCCAACACCTCCGCACCTGTTATTTTACCGAGCTCTTCCAAGTTTTCCTTTTTCAATGCAGTAGCGGTACTGCCGCTAAGGCCTAATACGAATTTCTCTGGAAAATCAGCCATTTCGCCCTCCATTTTATTTTTAGTGAGTTTAAATTTCCCACCCCTTCCGCTATATTTGATTCTGTTGCATAAGTTTCTGCCTCAAGCTCTCCAGTAACCCGTCGACTTTCGAATCAATGTGCTCGAAAATGCGCTTTCGGCTATCACATAAATAGTCTATACCGTGATTCACTGACCTTCTATACGCACATCCCCCATAACATATGGATTTATACATGCAGTCATCACAAAACCTCGGTAGAAGTGAGTAGTTACGCAAAGACTCAAGAGATTTCTTATATTGAAGAATATTAACCAGAGAATCGGTCTTAAGATCTCCCAGATATCCGTCCGGTTTCCCAACAAATTGATCACAAATACTCACATCCCCATCTGGGGAAATGTTGGGATATAGACAATCCAAGGCATAGTCACAAGCCCGACCGTGAGGAGGGATGCCACATAGGTGAAGAACTATAGTCCTAAAACTTCGTTCTGGAATGGCATTAACATTTATCTGTGGGTCTATCCATATATCGAACGCCTTTATCATGAACTCAGCCCAATCCATGTTTTCGATCCTAAGACTATCTGCACATGGTAAGAAAACAATATTAACCGGTCTACATGAGAGCAAGAATCTCATGATTGACTCTGCATGGGGTACACTGTCTTTTGTAATCACACTAATAAGGCCAAAAGGAAGGTTAATTTCGTGCAGAAGATCTAGACATTTTACTAAGCTTCGAAATGACCCCTCACCATTACTTCTTGGCCTATGTTTGTTCTGAATATGCTCCGGACCATCCAAACTGATGCTCAACCCGAAGCCATTTGATTTAAAGAAATTGGCCCATTCTTCATTTAGTAGAGTTCCATTTGTCTGAATAGAATTGATAACCCTAATTCCGTTTGGGTTGTGCTTCTTCTGTAACTGAATCACAGACTTCAAAAAATCGATCCCGCTCAATAAAGGTTCTCCACCACTGAAATGAAACTCAACAGAAGGTAACGAAAACCTTTCAGCATGTTCAAAGAAATCCACTATTATCTTCTCCACCAGATTCAAAGGCATTCTGTTGAACTTAGTTTTGCCTCTGATATAGGGCCCTGTTTGACAGTATTCGCATCTAAGGTTGCAATCGCTGACGATGCTTAGGATCAAAGTGCTCACCGAGCGACTATTGTCTGAGTTCATTTGCTCTCCTCCTTTCTGGGTAGTCTTGTCCTCTTGCCATTTATAGTCGATAGATGCTCTATTCAGAGGTCTCGTATCCATTGTGCATCCCTATCTTATTTATCTAGACCGAACGAACGCTGCGCCTCAGCCGCTGCCGGAGGCGGGAGCGAGGAACGAGCGAGCGCTGTAGGCAGTCGGCTGCAGGCGGTTGTTATGCCGTCCCTGCACCTACCCAACAGCCTGTCAGGAAGTTCTAGTAGTCTCCTTCATCAGGGTTGCCCAGCACTAGCTCAGCCGAATTGCCGTAGGGAACCCCCAGCCCCCAGTACCAGGCCACAGCCAAGTCTGCGAGGTCCTCGGAATCTCGGATCTCGGCGAGGGCTTACTCGGATTGTCGATCGGGCTGGTCCAGTCGAGGTAGCCGCCGTGAGCTTGGAGGCGCCAATAGGGTATCCAAGGGCCAAGCTCGGGGCCGCCGCTTACCGCCCTCAAAACATCGGTGATCGGCTCATGCCCGAACGCCTCAGTGCCCCGAGATCCAGCAGAAAAGCTGCCATTCGCTTCGGTGACCCGCCACTGATGAGGCTTGGCGATAGCCTCCAGGCGGTCTCGGAGCTGCCTACATGCAGCCCGGATATCGGTTTCGATTGTAGCAATCGCCTGCCAGTTCTCGTGCCTCAGGTTTTGGCTCAGCACGGACTTTAGGAGCAGGGATCGTAGCAGATCTAGCCACTCGGTGAGCTCATCCAACACCCTCGCCAAGTCGCTCAGCGGGACACCGTCGATAAACGGCAGTGAGACGGCGGACAGGTCGAGGACACGCTGGCTACCGCCTCGCACGGTGTTGTCGCTTGCGCCTACCACATTCACCACACCACCCAGGAGACCATCAACAAGAAGGTGGTCAGTCCAACCCACAGCCGTTTGAGTGCAACCCACAAGTGGTGCACCGACCACCAGAAGTCTTCCTCTCTGGAAAAGCGGCAAGGCCTCCGTTGCAAGGAAGGAGGCGACTTCCTGGGGCAATGGATTCGCCCACCCGAGAGCGACGGCCCACTCGTTACCCTCGGGCGAGGTAGTGAAATCCGACGTCACCGAGTACCCATGGCCTCCGAAGCAGCCCGGCCCTCCATAGGCGATGTCCATCGGAGTGATCACCATTCCCTGGCCGATCTCACCTTTCCACTTTACAACCACGGTATCGAAGAGAGGGCAGAAGACTCTGGCCCATAGCCTGATCTCATCCACGCTTCGCGCATCGACAGCGATTGCCGAGGTTGGCCGAGACCGTACTGCGGCAGCAGTGCGGAGAAATCCCCCCCGAGCCCAAAAGTCGAGGAACTCGGAGTGAGGAGCGCCAGGCTTATTGTTCTCCCACTCCTTCCACCACCGAAGAAGCGGTTTCAGCTGCTCAGCAATGATCTCCCGAACGGAAGTCCTCTTGGCCTTCTGTGCGAGTTCTGCCGCTTCGCCGGAGCCCAACCAGCCCAGAAGGGGCTGAATGCGCTCGGTCAGGTATTCGCTGAAAGCTCTCGCTCTTGCGGCGGCGGTATCCGTAGCGCGAGGGTCTTCCCGGAGGGAGTTTACGAGAGTGAGCGCCTGCTCGGGATGGCCTCCTAGGTAGAGTGCCTCGGCCTCGAGTAGCCAGGCGGGCAGCCCTACCTCTGCCGAAAACCGGGGGTCAGCCATGGCGGCGTCGGATCTGACGAGGCGGCAGAGAGAGGCCGCTTGGGTGAAGCGGTTCAACTCGAAGGCAGCTCTTGCTCTCCACCAGCGGACATCAGCCAAGTACAGCTCGACATCGCCCTGTAAGGCGGGGCGTTTCTCGAGAGCAAGGGCCTCGCCCTTCTCGAGCGCATCCAGAGCCTCGCGAAGGAGCTCAGTGACAGGCTCTGACGACATCGCGGGATGACCTGCGAGGCGGAAGAGGATCCGCCCTCTACCGAAGAGGTAGATAGCCTGCCAGGTCTCTGTATCTTCGGCGGAGGCCGCCGCCGTTCTCGCCAGTTCGGCCCATGAAGCAGCCTTGCCCAAATAGTGCCGAGCCTTTTCCGCAAGGCCTGCGACGGCAGCGAGCTCTGCAGCTTCGAGCGCAATGCCTGCCGCTCTGGAGGCATCTTCAAGTTCGGTGGCGAGGTCGTGTGCCAGCTCGCAAACCATCAGGCGCTCTTTGAAAGCATCTCCGCGCCCGAGTTCACCGTTGACTTCTTGTAGCACCAGCAATGCCCACTTACGCTCCAGCCCCTCGTTGGCGACAAGCTGGCGGACGAAGGCGCAGAAGGACAAAACGTCGTCAGCCGTCGCCCTTCCCGCCTTCCACCGAGTCCTGAGATGAGCTGCTGAGACCACCAGGCGCGTCTGGAGGTCGCCACCTGACTGGGCACGCTCCAACAGCTCCCCTAGCGAGGCCAGCGCTTCTTCGGGTCTGTTCTGCCGCCAGTAGGCGTGGGTGGCGAAGAGCAGAGCATCTGCCCAGTCGGTCGTCCCTTCTTCTGTAATGCGAAGAGCTTCCTGAGCTAATTCGATCGCCGCGGTGGCGTCCTCCTCGAAGAGCTTCAGCCGAGCCTTCTCCACGGCCAGTTGCGCGGGGGAGATGTCGAGTCTCTCCTCCAGGACCTTCAGATGCTCCCGGATGCTGGAAACCACCGCTTCCGCTTCCTGGTTGCTCAGTCTGCTTGTCGGCAAATGATCACCCCAGGCCCGCACGGCTTGCCGGCGCGCACGGCCCTCGAGCGTCCGATCACCGGCCTTCAGTGCAAGCTCTGCAGCCTCTTCTGCGAAGCGGGCGGCGGCCTGGAAATCGAGATCATCGAGGGCATTCCATGCCGCCTCGAGGCGCTCCTTCCCTCTCGCGGACAAAGCGGCCGATACACCACCGTAGCGGCTGCCCACCTTCTCGATTAGGGCCACGGCAAACGCCGCTGAGGCAGTCGCCGCGAAGGCCCTCCAGCGGTCGTCCTTGCCCTCCACCAGGTCGGAGAATGCCTTGATGACGAGAGCATCTGGCGGGTGGGAACACTCCTCGACAGCGCTGAAGAAGCCGGCAGCCTCGTTCTCGACACCAAGGATCTTGTCCGAGTGGGAAACCACCTCCTGGGCAATGGCAGACTCGAACGACGCCCACACCTCTTCACCGGAGGCAAGATCGGCGCGCAGGACTTTGGGCACAGCCCCTGCCATACCATCCGGACGCGTCACCTTGATTCGCCCCGCCCAGGCGTTCTCCTCTTCGACGGCAAGGGCTTCGACCGCAGCATGTAGCTTTGCAGAAGCCCGGAAAATGCGCCATCTCGGTATCCTCGGCACTTCGTTCCCACGTGGCGCGGTGCCCGACGGCACGAGCTTGCCCGGCTCGTAGTAATGCACCTGGAAAGGTACGATCAGATCCCCATATGAGGCGCTGCGGTCGGGAAAACCACCAGCGATTCCGATAAGCAGGAGATGCCGAGGGCGCCATGCGGCGATTAAATCTCGGGTGAGGTTGAGCGCCGGTGCTTGGCCCATGTCGTTGGCACAGGCGCACACCACGACCACCTCGGAGCCGTCCTGGCACTTCACGCGTGCGCGGTAGTAGTAGCGGATGTCCCGTTCGCCAAGCTGCACCTCTTCGGTGGCTCTAAGGACAGCCCGAACAGCCGTCAACTCATCGCGCAACGCTGTGACGATGCCGTAGTCAGCCTGTTGAGTCTCTCGTTCAGCGTCGAGCCCTTTATTGCTAGCCATGGGCATACCTCCAAGGAAGGTTAAGCGGCATAATGCGGCGGTGACCTGCGGCGGTCTGGCGGAGCTGGGCGGCCGGGCGCTGGC
>CAZOUO010000123.1:0-7387 GCA_964582975.1 uncultured Thermotogae bacterium
GGACTGGGGTTTCTCGCGTTGTTGTTCGAAGCCGGGCTGTATCACGGCTGGCACTTAAGGCGTGTGAAATGATTCGGTTTTCGCATCCGCTCGTCCTCGTTGCCCTATTAGCGCTTGTTGGCCTGTTTTGGCTGACTTTTCGCAGGGGCAAGGGCGGACTTGCACGCTTTCTCCCTGCTGCTCTGGTCCTGATTGCGCTTGCCGGTCCGCAGATAGGGTGGGACAGGCCGCAAGAAAACGTGGTTTTTCTCATCGACCGCTCACCGAGTGTCTCCGTGACCACAACCAAAGAGACGATCGAAGACCAACTGGAGGCAGTCGTCACCGCCAATCCAGGCCGCCGGTTTGGCGCGATCGCCTTTGCTTCTCACGCCGTGATCACCAATCCGATCGGCGAGGAATCTCTCACGCTTGAGTCAGAGACGGGGCTCGGTGCCGCGACCGACCTTGCCGGCGCGGTCGAGCTTGCCCTTGCCACCCTGCCGCAAGGCGGTGCAAGTCAGCTTGTGCTATTGAGTGACGGAAGGGTTACCGAGGGCTTGGATAAGGCGATCAACGTAGCTCAAGCCTCCGGATTTCCGATCTCCACCCTGCCGATCGGCAGGGTGGCCGAAAGGGACGCAAGGTTGGTTCGACTGGATCTTCCCGCCGAAGTGGAGCGTGACCGGCCATTCAGGATTTCAATAGAGGTAGCCGCAGCCAGCGCCGGCCAGGGCGTGCTCGCACTTTACCGCGATGCAGAGCTTCTTGCCACAAGCGAGATCTCTTTTGCTTCTGGCGTGTCCCGTTTTCACTTCACCGATACCGTGACGGAAGCCGGGGGCCGCACCTACCGCGCGGTGATACGCCAGCCCGGCGATCCGATCCCAGAAAACGATAGCCTCTCGGCAATGGTGCGCAGCACCGTTCAGCCGCAACTTCTCGTCGTGTCTCGGGGTGATCCCAGCGTGATCGTCTCGCTGTTGGAGGCAAGCGGAAAACCGTTTGCGGTCGCCTCACAGATTCCACCTTTGGAAGAGCTTGCCCAGTACCGCGAGGTTCTCCTTGCCGAGCTCCCCCTGGGCGAGCTCACCTTGCAGGCAGTGGAGACCCTGGAGACCTTCGTCAGCGATCTAGGCGGCGGCCTCGTCGTCGCAGAAGGAGAGGCGGCGTTGCGTGGCTTTGCCGGTGGCGGGATCCAATGGCTTCTTCCGGTTTCCTACACTCTTCCTGAGAAAGCAAGAGAAGCGAGCCTGTGTGTTGTGTTCCTGCTCGATCGCTCGGCGAGCATGCGCGGTCACGCCGAAGGGGCATCGAAGATCGAGATCCTGAAGGAGGCAGCCGCAGCGAGCATCAACTTGCTTGACGCGGAGACGTTGGTCGGAGTGATCGCGTTTGACAGGGACTACGAGTGGCAGATTCCGATCCAGCCAATCGGCAACGGGGAGGCGATCTTCCGGGGACTGCGGACGCTGGAAGCAGGCGGCGGCACCGACATCTACTATCCCCTCGTCGATGCGTTGCACCAGATCGAAGCGGTCGAGGCCCGCACGAGGCACTTGCTCCTTCTCTCCGATGGAAAGACCGTTGACGAGCCCCGCGACTTCCCTGGGCTGTTTGCTCGGCTTCGAGATCAGGAGGAGATCACGCTCTCCGCAATTGCAATCGGGCCGGTTCCGAACCTTCCGCTCCTCAATCTGCTCGTCCGGGCCGGCCACGGCACGCTGTACACCGCCTCCGACTTTGCTGCCCTGCCCGAGATCTCGATGCAGGCCACACAGCGGCTCAGCCGCAGCCGATTCTTCACTGGCGAGGCGGCTGTATCCGGCCCACTTGCTAGGGGTGAACTAGCGGCACTTCCTCCGCTTCACGGCTACGCCCTCACCTATCCCAAGCCCACTGCAGAAGTCTTTCTGTGGGCCGGAAGCGATCCGATTCTTGCTCGCTGGAGTCTTGGATTGGGGCAGGTTGCCGTCTTAAACACCGATCTGGCGGGCAAGTGGTCGGCCGATTGGCTTTCCTGGGAAAAGGGAGCACTGCTGTTTGATGAGATCCTCGCCACCGTCGAATCGGACATCACACTCGCACCCGGTCTCACCGCGTCCGTCGAGATCAGCAATGAGGACGTTGTTGCGCTCGTCGATGCGCGAGGCACCGAAGGCGAGTTCGTCAACTTCCTCGAATTAGAAGCCACCCTGCTTCCAACCTCCGAAGTAGTCACTATGGACCAAGTCGGCGTTGGCCTATATGAAGCAACTTTTCCTTTGCAGGAAGAGGGCGGCTACGCGCTGAGAATCGTTGATCGCACCCGCGACATGAGCACCATCCTGCCCTTCAATGTCCCCTACCCAGCCGAGTATCGGGCCACCGGCATTGACAAAGAGACCCTACAGCGCTTCGCCCGCGCCACCGGCGGACGTTTTATGGAAGACGAGATCCTCCCCGAGCCGGCCCCAGGCCAAGAGACCTTCACCTACGTTGACATCCATTCCCATCTGCTCCTTGCTGCCCTGGCGTTCTTCCTCGGCGAACTTGCCGTGCGCAAGCTACCGCGCAAATGGTTGCGCAGAGACGCTCAGGTCTAGATTCACCATCCTCCTTTCGCGGCGCCAATGCACATTCAAGTCCTGGTCTGTCGGGCAGGGTCCTCTACAGGGTTGCATGATTACGCTTGGACGAAGCCACACAGAGGCAGCTGTCCTTGATGCGAGCTTGAGTATGACTATCATGTTAGTATGATTAACTTCAGCGACTAAGAAAGGAGACGGCGATGTCGATTGTGAAGGTCATGAAGCGACGGCAAGTGGTCATCCCCAAAGAGCTCTTCGACAAGCTCGATCTTGAGGTCGGGGATTACCTCGAAGTTCGTCTTGATGGCAGCAATCTCGTCTATGTCCCGAAGAAGCTGGTCGATCGTGACGAGTGGTATGGTTCACCGGAGGGGCAGAAGACGATTGCATCCGCACTTGGGGACATCAAGGCCGGTCGATCGAAGGAGTTTGGAAACGTCGATGATCTGATTGACGAGATGGACTCCTCGACACCGTGAGATTCGTTCGTTCGCACCAATTCAAGAGAAGTTACAAGAAAACGCCCGCTGAGATCCGGACAAGAACGAAGAAAGCCCTGCGCCTACTCTCAGAGAATCCGTTTCATCCTTCACTGAGAGCAAAGGTTGTCGATTCTGGCAGGAGAATATGGCAGGCAAGAATCGATGGGGGATGGCGCTTCTACTACCAGATCGAAGAGAACACCTGTTACCTGTTGGACATCATCCGTCATCCGAAATAAGGCATCATCCCGCGTGCGCCTGCCGCGAAAATGGCTGCGGCTGAGGAAAGGCGCCTAAACTTACTGTACCCTGAGCGAGCCAGCTCACGTCAATTATAGGAGCTACGTGATCTCGACGGCTACCATGCAATGGTGCGTATCTCTTCTCGGAGAGCATCCCGATGTTCATGATCAAGAGCGGGACTTCATGTTTCGATAGTGAAGGAACTCGACGATGAACAAGGCATCGCCGCATCGGATTTTTTTGATGTGGCAATACGCTGCCAAGCCAGGCTTTTTGCAATGAGTCGCCTGACGACTCTTGCATTTTCGGGAATAGCCTAGACGAGGGTTCGCTTCCGAATGCGTAACCAAGCGTCGTCCTTAGCACGAAGGAAGCCAGAAGACGTCGTATCGCCTGCCCAGCTGTCAAGAATCCCGATGTCCTCTCTTCGCCCCGTGAGCGAGACCAACTCGCAGACAACCGCAAGAGCCTTCCGATCGTTTCTGCGCGGAAGCCATTGTGCGACAAGTCTGAGCAATCGATCTTGGCTGTCTCCTCGCCTTGCTGCCTCTTCTGCCATGAACTGCACATGCCAAACGCCGTTGTCCATCCCTGCCAACTCATCAAGCTCCCTGAGCAGATCCTCCTCAGTCGGGAGGACTCTAGGTCTCAGATCGTCTGGGAGGTACGGTTGAAGCAGCGGCAGGACGCGAATCTCTCCCAGCTCCTTGCAAGCGTGTACCAAACTGTCGACATCATGCTCATCAAGGTCTGCTATATGAGGTAGGAGTCGCTTAACTCTATCTAGGACTATCTGCGGGAGAGGGTCATGCTGGGAGTACCGCCACCCAAGGCGCAGGTTGATGTAGCGTATGGCATGCAATCCCTGAGGACAGCTCTCGAATGCTGTTTTGACCTTCTCCAATAGAGTTGGCTGTCCAACGTACAACGCTAGTTCCACGAACTCAGGACGAGAGGAAAGGTGAGCCCAATTTCGCTCAAGTAGCGAATTCGACACGTCGGGTGGGATTCGAGCCAGACACTCCACGAGGCCCTCGTGTCCAGCTGTGCATCCTGGGGTAAAGGGTTTGTGATCTTCAGCCGCAATTGCCCTGAGATGGTGATCGGCGATTGCCTCGAACTCGACCGCCCATACTGGCGCTGCCATACCGAAGTTCCATGGATCCTTACGCAGTAGCTTTTCCAGTCTTGGTATCACAGACCTGTCGCCGAGGATAGCACGTGCTCTGACAGCAGCTACTGAGATCTCGTCCATAGCCTCGACCGTCCGCAGAGCTGGAATCTCCTTTGGGGATGCTGACTGCGTCCACCAGGAGAAAGCGTATTTGCGGAGCTTCGCACCCCTCGACTGATTGCTCCAGATCTCTAGCAAGCGGTCGCGAGATTCTTCGCAAAGTGACCTCCTGCCGTACTTCGGGCTCCACTTGATGCTATCGAACATGTATTTTCCCTTGGAGAGTATCTCTAGGTTGAATTCAACGGCATCTGGGTCGTCGATATCTGAGAGTGCGATTCGGATTGCCCATTTAAGCTCAGGAACCTCTTTGGCAACATCCAGAAGGTACCTCACAACCGCTGGTGAAGCGTTGTATGTGAGAGCCAATCGAAGAGCATTTCCAATTTGGTGTCGATCCGACAGAACGTGTGGCTTATCCCGTACATCCGAAAGGGAGGCCCACGCTTCAACAAGCGGTCGTGTAACATGTTCGTGATCATCAGTTCCGCAACGCAGAGCTGCCCAAAGAGCGTGCAAGAGGACATCTTCCTTCTTGTTTGCGAGGTTCCAACATCGGGTAATCATTTCGCAAAGCCGCTGGTCGGCAAGGGCTCCTGCCAATGATAGCGCCCCTGCTATTCCCTCTTGCGTTAGTTCTCCTGATTCGACGATCGTTGACATGCTCTCGACGAGAGCATCCTGCTTGTCGGAGCCTCGGATATCGGACAGGCAATACTCCAATTGACCATCGCTGAGCGTCGGGTACCAACCACGCCTCGATGCACAGTATGTGATGCCGTCCAAGGCGTGTCCGCAATGGAGCCCTCCAAGAAGCAGCGCGAGAGATGGCGGAAGATGTGGACGGAGAATATCGACCACGTTGCAGGGGGTGTCGAGGAGCGCCGAGCACAAGTCAGCGTAGAGAGTCCCTCTCGAGAACTGAGATTCCGCACCCTGAGATAGATTCCCGACAACGAACTGCAGCACATCCTCCGTGAAGCTTGGACTAGCATGGTCAAGTCCCTTGATCAGCTCGATCGCACACGATGGATTCGATGACATGACTTGCTTTAACACATCTGAACTGGGAGGCTCGGCAAGGCAGGCCTCTGCCGTCCAGTCCGCAAACCAAGGATCAGAGAGCACTTCGTCTTGAGGTGAATCCCTAAGAAAGCTCTGAAGCGCGAGGGCTCCAAAGTGTCTCAGCAAGCGGTCATGCCTGAAGCGCAAAAGGTTGTCATTGCCCTCCTCCAGAATCGCCCCTTGATTCACAAGGTCACGAATCCCCTCGAGGAAGTTATGCTGGGCAGAGAACCAATCCCTGATGGGCCCCATGGCTACACAGAAGCTTCTCTCCCTGATCATGTGCTTAGCGAGATCCAGAAGAGCGTCTCGATACTCGCATGGGGTGAGCGTCGCGTACCCTTTCGTGCTCAACTCGTCGGTCATCATCTGGACGAACCGCTCGATGAGATCCAGTTGGGGAGAGGGCGTTGCACACGACTCACCCGTGCGCCTTGCCATTCCCAGGATAAACGGATCGCGATTGCACTCACGGGCGACCCGAATTGCATCCGCAAGGCTCATACCAGATTCGTCATTGCTCGCTCCCGCACGAAGAAACTCGATGGCCTCCGACAACTCCATCAGGCCAAGGTGGACACTGGCAATGTCAGTGCGCTTCTCGACGAAGTGACCAATCCCTCTCCAGACCTTGGGCCACAAGGGGCAAATCACTACGATAGGGTAGGAGGCCACTTGGTTTGACTCGGAAGTGGATCTTGGCTTTGTGATCCAGCCGATGAGCTTTCGCAGTGATGTGAGTGGATCTGAGAGCCGGTTTACATCATCCAAGACTACAAGGAGCTTCTCCTGTGGATCAAGAACCTGACGTACTCGACTCGGTCGACCCAGAAGAGGAACACCATGTAGCTGTTGTACGTGGGCGTCGATGGCGTGCCATATGGACGGATTATCCAAGAGGCATTCGGCTGGAAGCCAGAGCGCATTTCCCCCTTTCGCGATGGTCGCTCTCAATTGCCTACATGAGGCCACGCTCTTGCCGAGACCTGGTTTGCCGACGAGGAGGATGAGTGTGGTTGCCGGCGACGCGGTGAGTTGCTCCAGCCTGCGGTCAATTCCGCGAGGCACCCAATGCATGCCTAGGAGCGAAGATACGTTATCCTCGTAGCTCTTGCAGCTAGCCTCTGAGATATCGTGTAGCAGCTCGCGAGAGAGGAGTTCTGCTTCGATGTCAAGGTACTCCTTTCGTAGCCACTGGCCGGAAGGATGAACATCCAGCTCACGGGCTAGTTGCGACTGCTCCCATAGATCACATAACAGGCCCACTTTGCTTGCCTCGGTGTGCACGTCGCCTAGGAGATTCTCATCAGGGCGACGACTGGTCGCGACCACGACCGTGAATCGCGCTTTCGGGAACTCCTTGCGAAGAGGCAGCGCGAGCTTCGCCGACTTCGCCAGATCGCCGTCAGCACCCAGGAGCTTGCTCCTCAGGTGCTTTCGATCTGTTGTTGTACATGCAAGCATGACGAAGTGAGGCGGGTTGCTTCCCGGAACCCTGTTGAAGCCGTCTACAGTAGACGCAATGGTTCTGCCGGATGCGTTAATCCCTGTGTTGACCAGGCAAGCATAATCGCTGTTGCGGAGCCCAACTGTCGCGGCGACCAGCAACTCGAACTTCCCCTCATCCGTCAACGCTTCAAGTGCTTCAGCAGTCGTCATCTGTTCTCGGCGAATATGGTAGAGCCATGAACTCGTTAGCACAATACTCTGTCTGAACTGTGGAGCCAACGGCCACGAGCATGGGCCTGCTTCGGATAGTGCTAGGAGTTGACCCGGTTTCGTGGACACCTTAAGACTTGAACAAGGAGGAGTAC
>CAZOUO010000124.1:0-7385 GCA_964582975.1 uncultured Thermotogae bacterium
TTTCAACCTCTTCACTCATCGACACCTCGTTACACCACATGTGTGGACTCTACCAGTGCGATTCGTTCCCGAACGTTCTCTTGTATTACGGTACCGTTTGATTCTGGGCATCCTTGTCACTGCTTTGATTCTTATTGCCGCATTACTTTGGACGGGAGCAATATGGCCAGCGCAAAGATTTGCTTCTAGGGAAATAGAGTTCCGTGACTTCGCACTGGATGAAACCTTTCCTCATGTCTATATTATCCCTGTAGGTGAGGAGGGGCCTATCACTCCCGAAATACTTGGAGGTTCCAAGTTACAGATTGATGCACCACTCGGCATGTTTCAGGAAACGACGCTGTCTTTCACTACCACAATGCCTCAGTTTTCATTGATCATGCCTGACTTTCCTCTGTCTCGTATAAGTGCCCAACTACTCCCACAAAGGTTCAAGGCAGAAATGTTATTCTTCGCACATGGAGAGTTGATAGGGACCTTGGAGTACGGAGTGTTCCTAATGCTGCGATTTCCTACACCCCTGCCCCGGGATGAGCGCTTCCTTCTACCTGCTCCGGTTCAGGGGCCTGGTGACTATCAATACTCCTTCCGAATCGAGAAGTGCGCTTGCATTCCGCTAGAATGGGGCATTGGTAGCGTACGTGTGCTCGCAGCCTACGATGTGATCAGTCACGATATAGTTGGCAGTGCTCAAGACCGCACGTATTCCATGAAGGAAAGTGTAGTCTTGTTCGGAAGCAAGGATGGTTATTACGGCTATTTCCCCGTTCACCCGACTCTGTCAGATCAGGACAGGTTATCATGTACGGTAGACATCCCCCCGGGGATATCGCAACTAACTACTAAGTGCGGGATTGATGCTCACCATGAACGAGAAGCTAATCGAGAAGGTATGAGAGTCGTCGCGATGTACAGAATGGAAGGGGAAGGTCCCTCCATAGGCCCCTTCCTCCCCTCTCTAGAGCGAAGGAGCCTGGAAATGCAAAGGTATGCGGTTTTCCTGAGTGTAGCCTTCCT
Source organism: uncultured Thermotogae bacterium (assembly GCA_964582975.1). Lineage (GTDB taxonomy): Bacteria > Bipolaricaulota > Bipolaricaulia > UBA7950 > UBA9294 > CAZDDA01. Next base: position 1,018 of record CAZOUO010000124.1, read on the forward strand.
TCTGATAAGCCTCCTTCTTCAGCTGATTAGGAGCTACTTTTTGAGAAGCAGCTAAGTTATCGATAGGTTCGTTATTGGCGTGCATCTTCTCAGTCGCATCCTGCTCAGGGGTGGAGATCGGGTTCCCTCTATGCAAAGACACCTGGGTGGATATCTGGGCCACACTTTATCTCTTGACTTTCTGCGTGCCTTCTAGCTGGCGGAACATCTTTTGCGTTACGGACAATCCTTGATCTCTAACTAGCTTTGCTTGGTCTTTGCATCACTAAATGCTACGATGGCGAAGAGCGAGAGAAGTACTTTGTGAGGTGTATGAAATGTCAAACGAAAAGAACCCCATCCCGATGACCGATGCCCATTTTCGGGGTATGGTGTGGCTGTATCGGCTCACGAATTTCATCTGAAATCCGAGGCGTCATGTGAAAAAGATACCATTGGAAGAGGGAATGGTCGTGGTCGATTACGGCTGCGGGCCAGGGCGCTAGACGATAACTGTTACCGATTTGGTGGGACCGTCCTTAGGGCAAGCAACAGAGAAGGCCTCGCGAATCAGTGTTAGGAGTCGGCTTCGCGTTCCTCGATATCTGCTAGCTTCTTGAGAGCTTCTTTTGGGTTCTGTCCGCCTCTGAGTTCATCGTAAATGAGGTCTGCGTCCAGGGCAGGAGGTGGTGGAGGGTTGGGTTTCTCCTCATCACGCGGTTTCTCGTCAGGCATTGTTCCTCCTTAATTTGAGAGTACGACAAAAAGAGCGATAAGACAACCCATTGCCGCAGCAACAGGCATGATTCCACCTAAGAAAAACAAAAGCGATAAACGTTTGATCAACTTGTTATTCGCTTTCCAGGCTTCCAGAACGGCGTACAGCGCTGCGGCTCTGGAATGATCCGTAGGGCTTTCCAGATATTTGTCTACAAGTGCCTTTGGGGAAGGAGCTACTTTGAAGGTTCTAGGCGTGCTTAAGCTGACACAAAATATGGCCGAGATTCCCAGAAGCGCAAGTGTCGTGATGCCCAGTGCTTGAGTAAGAAGTACACTTTCACCTACAGCCCTTGAAAGAGCGATAAGAGCTGCAATGATTAGACCATCAAACCCGAGAAGGGAAAGGGCTTTCCGTGCCAATGAATCATTAACCTCAAGCTGCCTTAGCAAAGCGGCATTTGCGCCTTCGTAGCAGAAATCCAGGCCAGGATATTTCATCTCTCCTTTGCTAAGCTGTTCAGACATACTATCTCACTCTTACATTGTACACATCTCGACAGTCATTTCAATCGGAAGGTTTATTCGGGTCTTAATTATCTGCTAATGGTGGCACAGCTTGTCCATTGCCACGTTGCGTCAACACCTCCTTCTGGTAGGATTGTCCCACCATGGATCGGTTGACAACGTGGCTGTGGCGCTATCGCGGCCGGATACTGGCTGGCTTTGTTGCCCTGCTGGTTGTTGACGGCGCCGGCATTCTCATGCCGCTGGTGATTCGCGATACCGTCGATCGGCTCGCCGTAGGCGAGGGCGACCTTCTGCGAAGTGGCCTGTATATAGCCGGTATCGCAGTCGTGATGATGGGATTTCGCTTCCTGTGGCGACTCTTCTTCATCGGCACGGCACGACGGATCGAGCGCGATCTGCGCGGCAAGCTGTATGGGCACCTTCTCAAACTGCAGGCGTCGTTCTACAACGAGCGAAAGACCGGCGATCTGATGGCCCACGCGACCAACGACATCGACGCGGTCAGCCGGGCGTGCGGGTTCGGCGTGCTCACGATCGCCGATCCGCTGTTCATGATTCCGGTCACGGTGGGGATCATGCTCACCATCGAGCCGCGGTTGACTTTGTATGCGATTCTGCCGCTGCCGGTGCTCACTGTGTTCATGCTCGCCTTTGGCAAGGTCATCCATCGCCGCTTCGAGGCTGTGCAGGCAAGTTTCTCCGCGGTGATGGAGAAGGTGCGAGAGAACGTCGCCGGAATCCGTGTACTGAAAGCCTACGTTCAGGAAGAGGGGACCGAAAGCGATTTCGCGAAGACGAATACCCAGCTTGTGCAAAGGAACATGGCACTGGTGCGGGTGTGGGGGCTGTTCCATCCCTTGATCGAACTTCTGAGCGGGGCGTCACTGGCGATCGTGCTGTGGCTCGGCGGGATCGCGGTAATTCGTACAACGATCTCGCTTGGGGACTTCGTCGCGTTCAGCCAGTACATGATGATGCTGACCTGGCCGATGATTTCACTCGGCTGGGCGGTCAATCTTCTGCAGCGCGGCCGGGCGTCGCTATTGCGGATCAACCGCGTCCTCGCCGTAATACCGCAGATCGCCGATCCGTCAACACCCAGACCGCACCGCGGCACGCGGATTGAGATCCGCGGTCTCACATTCAGCTACCCGAGTGAAAACGGCGAGTCCCCCGTCCCTGCCCTTGCCGACGTTGATTTAGTGATCGAGGAGGGGACGACGTTGGGCGTGGTCGGCCTGACCGGAGCGGGGAAGAGCACGCTGGCCCATCTGATCCCGCGCGTCTTTGATCCACCGCCGGGAACGGTCACCATCGGCGGGACGGACGTGCGGGAGCTTCCGTTGGGCAAGCTGCGCGCATTGGTCGGTTTTGTGCCCCAGGATCCGTTCCTGTTCTCGGCCGCGATTCATGAAAACATTGCCTTCGGCAACCCCGAGGCAACGCTAGATCAGGTTGAGGAAGCGGCGCGCCTCGCCGGCATCGACGACGAGATCGCCGGGTTTCCGAAAGGATACGAGACACGTGTCGGCGAGCGGGGCATTTCGCTCTCCGGCGGACAGAAGCAGCGCGTGGCGATCGCCCGGGCGTTGTTGCTCGATCCGCGCATTCTCATCTTCGATGACCCGCTCTCTGCGGTGGATGCCGAGAAAGAGGAGTTCGTGCTTAACAATCTGCGCCGGTTCTTCCACGGCCGCACCAACGTCATCATCGCTCATCGGATCTCGGCGGTGATGCACGCGGATCGCATCATCGTTCTCGACAAAGGACGGATTGTCGAGGCCGGCACCCACGATAAGTTGATCGCCACAGACGGTGTGTACCGCTGCATCTGGCGGCTACAACAGGCGGAAAGGCAGGTGAGTGCGCAGTGAACGGACACGGGTACGATCCCAGTGACGAGGTCCTCGGCAAGGCGTTCGACCTGCGGTTGATGCGCCGTTTGCTGCGGTTTCTCCTTCCCTATCGCAGCCTGTTTGTTGTCTGTATTGTGTTGACATTCTTCGTTGCGGGGGTCCAGCTTGTGCTACCCTATCTGACCAAGACAGCGATCGATGCCTTTCTCACCCTTGGCTGGAGCGTGATCACCCTCTCCGAGGCCCCAACAACCGGCTCACCGATCGCGCTGGGCGAGGATCGCTATCTCATCGACGTTCGGGGTGTCGATCCGGAGATCCGGCGCGATTGGGAGGCAGCCGGCGCGCTGTCGGCGAAGCGGTATCTGTACGTGCCCGAGGACAGCGACAGGATCGGGATCGTGACGCGGCATCCCGACCGATTCACTTCCGTACCGGGTGGATTCATCACCGACGAGGCGGGACTACGGCGGCTGTCCCCATCCGATCTGATCAGCTTGCGTGGTCCGGCGATCGCTGGTGTCCTTCGGTTGGCGGCCGCGTTCGGGTTTGCCCTCATTGCGCGTTTTCTGTTCGCCGTCGCTCAGGTGGTCCTGCTTCAGTGGACCGGCCAGCGGGTGATGCGCGACATGCGAAAAGGGCTATTCTCCCACATTCTGCGGCTGCCAGTGCGCTACTTCGACCGCACGCCGGTCGGTCGGCTGGTCACGCGGGTGACGAACGACGTCGCCGCGATCAACGAGATGGTCACCTCGATGCTCGTGAATCTGTTCCGGGACGCGTTCCTCGTCATCGGCGTTCTCGTGATCCTGTTTCAGCTGGAGTGGCGGTTGGCGCTCGCCGTGCTGGCTCTGTTCCCGCTGATCGTGGTGGCGGCGTTCCAATTCCGCAACCGCGTGCGCGCGGCCTACCGCGAGGTGCGGCGCCGGATCGCCCAGCTCAACGCCTACCTCCAGGAGAGCATCTCCGGGATGCGGATTATTCAGGTCTTCGTTCAGGAGCACCAAGCGAACAAACGCTTCGACGGCATCAACACCAACAAGTACCGTGCCGACATGCGGCAGCTTCTCACCTTCGCTGTTTTCCGGCCTTTGATGAGCTTCTTGAGTTGGTTTGCCGTCGCTGTGGTGATCTGGTACGGCGGATATAACGTCCTTCGGGCCAGCCTGTCCCTGGGGGCGTTGGTGGCATTCATCCAGTACGTGCGGATGCTGTTCGAACCGATCCTCCGCCTTTCGGAAGGGTACAACGTCCTCCAGGCGGCGATGGCCGCTTCGGAAAGGATCTTCCTGTTGTTAGACGAGACGCAGGAGGACCGCGGCGGCGGGGAAACCCTGGAGGCCATCCGCGGCGAGATCGAATTCCGCGACGTATGGTTCGCCTACAACGAGGAGGAATGGGTCCTCAAAGGGGTCTCGTTCAAGGTGGCGCCGGGTGAACGCGTGGCGATCGTCGGCCCGACCGGCTCCGGAAAGACGACGATCATCCGATTGCTTCTGCGGATGTACCCGATTCAAAAGGGGCAAATTCTCCTTGATGGGATTCCGATCGACCAATTGGACCTCGACGTGCTGCGCTCCGCCATGGCCGTGGTGCTGCAGGACGTGTTCCTCTTTGCCGGAGACATTCTGGATAACATCCGCTTGCACGAGAACATCGATGAGGAGCGCGCGATCGAAGCGGCCCGCTTTGTCAACGCCGACTTTGTCGAAACACTTCCCGACGGCTATCGCACCGAGGTCAAGGAGCGCGGTGTCACTCTCTCGGTTGGCGAACGGCAGCTTCTTTCGTTTGCACGGGCGGTAGCGTTCAAGCCGCACATCCTCGTCCTCGATGAGGCAACCGCGAGCATCGACTCGCACACCGAGGATCTCATTCAGCGGTCACTGCACAAGCTCATGGCCGACCGCACCGCGATCGTCATCGCTCACCGGTTGTCCACCATACGCGAGGCGGACAAGATAATCGTTCTCCACAAGGGAAGACTCGTTGAGCAGGGAACACACGAAAAGCTTCTCGCCCTCGACGGGCTGTACGCCGCGTTGCACAAGTTGCAGTTTGTTGCAACCGGCTGATCGTCGGAGAGACTCGCTTAGGCCTCCTTGTCCTCGCCACGCCATTCTCACACAGCGTAGCGTCCAAAGCTTATACTTTCTCAGCGCATGAACAGCCACCAGAAGGCAAGGCCGACGAGTACCAGGCCGGCCACTGAAGCGACCTGTAGCCAGCGGGGCTGGCCGCCGACCTCGTGGAATGCCCGTACTTTCCTGACAGTTGCGGGAAGCTCGAGCACGTCGCGCAGGCCGAACGCTTCTCGAGTACCAATCGCCACCCACAGCTTCCCCGGTTCGTCCAACGGGGAGTAGGCCACGACGTAGTGCTGCCCCGAACCGGGCAGTGTCATTGTGTCTTCCAGCAGTACCCAGGAATCGGTGCCCGTGAAGGGTTCGTAAAACGCTTCGGGTTCGCCCACGCCGTCCGTCTCGAAGATCCACCCGCCAAAGCCCTCCGGCGCCTCAAACGGGAGGGCAATCTCAGGCAAGCCCGGACCGAGCACCGCCAGGGCCGGCCGAAAATTCTTCAGCCGTTCGATAACCGGAACGCCCAAAGATACGAAAAGACCCTCCTCTGCTTCCTTTTCGAAGGTCAGCCAAAGTTGGGGGGCCTCGTGCGTCAGTTCATAGTAGATGACCTGAGAGACGTCGATTTCTTCTACCCGGAGGGTATGATCCGCGTCACTGTACGTTCCATCAGAGGGGAGCGGCTTGTGCGCCCACACCGCCAAACCTACGAGCCCACAGAGCCCGATGCCAATGCAAACTCTCATCAGGCGAGGCACGGTATCCACCTCCTTTTTGGACCGGTTAGTTCCACTCTAGCGTAGTGATCCGTGTGGCCCTTGATCAAGACTTACGACGTGGAGGTGGTCGACGGCGATTTTTGGCGATTGGAGTTGCCCGAGAAATACTCCCTTTCGCTAAAAATCTTATACTTGAGTTGCGAACTTGCGGGCAAGCGCCTCCTCAACGCTCTTTGGAACAAACGTGCTCACGTCGCCACCGTAGTGCTTGACCTCCTTGACAATTGAAGAGGAGAGAAAGCTGTATTTGCCCGCGGTCATGAAGAACACTGTCTCGATCTCCGCGTCGAGGTCACGATTGGTAAGCGCCATCTGAAACTCGTAGTCGAAATCCGAGTTGGCCCGCAGCCCACGCACAATCGCCTCAACACCGTAGGCCTTGGCGCAGTCGATCAGCAACCCGTCATAGCTGATGACCTCTATTC
>CAZOUO010000125.1:0-7382 GCA_964582975.1 uncultured Thermotogae bacterium
CCCATACGCCGCCGCGATCCCGATCGCCGGCGCCCCACGAATCTTCATCTCGCGGATTGCGTCTGCCAGCTGGAGATAATCGCTGATCGTCAGCGTCACGACCTCGTGCGGCAATCGTGTTTGGTCAATCAGCTCAACGGCGCCATCGAGATAGGTGATCGGTGTGAGCATTCGCACCTCAGCCAAAGAGACGGTGAGGCAATTCTAGGCAGAGGAATTAGCGACCGCAACGTCCTCGATATCGAATTAACGTTGGGGCAAGATTCCCCGAATTCCGGACAAGCAAAACAAGGCACTCAGTGAGTCACTTGACAAATCGCGGATCTGTACTTTGTCTCAGGGATTGGCTTTCCTTCCGCACGAGCCGCTTTGAGCCAAGCATTCTTTGCGATCTCCATGTGTCGCAATGCTTCTTCGGCCGTTTTCCCAAGCGCGGGACAGGCTTCAAGATCTGGAATTTCGGCGATGTAGCCAGTATCCTCATCGCTGTAGAAGCTGTTCATGCGGTAGTTCTTTATGGCTCATCTCTTGTTGATGGATCGCACCGGGAAGTGTCCCCCAGTTGTTAGAAATGAAGGATGGCCTCCGGTAGCTTTGGTAAACTGATGAAAAAGGAGGCCACCAAATGAGGGGATGTCCCCTCCATTGTTAGAATTGGCCTCTCGACAGTCTAGATGATTTACCTCTCCAATCCTACCGCTACCTTGTCTAGGATGATCTACTGCCTGCGAATCTGTGCGTGGTTGCTGTCTACCGAAGAGAACGCTTCAACTTCGGATCTAGAACGTCTCGCAGTCCATCCCCTAGCAAATTGAATCCGAGGACCGTGACCATAATTGCCAGGCCTGGGAAAACCGAAACCCACCAAGCACTCAGCATGTAAGTTCGCCCAGTGTTAAGCATTGCCCCCCAATCAGGAGTTGGCGGTTGGGCACCTAAGCCGAGAAAACTGAGGGCAGCGGCAGACAAGATGGTTCGAGCAAGACTCAACGATGAGACGACAGTCAACGGTGCAAGAATATTGGGAAAGATGTGTCGCCCCACTATCCAAACCATGCTTGCTCCTAGCGCTCGGACCGCTTCAACGTATTCCCTTTCCCTTACTGAGAGAGTTGAACCTCTGGCAAGTCGGGCGAAGGTCGGTATTGAGCTGATACCGATTGCGATCATAGCGTTAAACAGACTCGGTCCTAGCACGCTGACAATCACAATTGCCAGCAGGACGCTTGGAAACGACATGATGATGTCTACAATCCGCATTACGATTTCATCAAGTATTCCGCCGAAGTAGCCGGCACATAATCCTGCGAACAAGCCAGCTCCTAGACTGATGCCTACTGCAATAACACCAACGGTTAGGGAGATTCGGCTTCCGTAGATGATCCGGCTTAGGTTATCCCGCCCATATGCGTCCGTACCGAAGAGGTGGACTGTAGATGGCGGCTTCAGCCGATTGCCAAGACTCTGGTGAAACGGATCATGCGGGGCAATCACAGGAGCGAGAAGAGCAATCAGAGCGATGCAGAGTATCAGCAAAGCTCCCACAGCGGCATTCTTGCTCTTACTCAAGCGTAACATCACGTCCTTTGGGAATGCCCTGCTCATCGGTACCGGATCCTTGGATCGAGCATAGCGTAGGAAAGATCGACTGCCAGATTAACCAAGACAAGCGAGACGGCAAAGAACAGAATAGCCCCCTGGACAATAGGAAAGTCTTTCGAAAGGATTGCTTGAATCATTAGCCTCCCCATCCCGGGCCATGCGAAGACTGTCTCAATGATAACAGTTCCACCTAGCAAATGTCCGAATTGGACTCCAGCCATAGTTGCTACTGGGAGTAACGCATTTCGCAACGCATGCTTGTACAGAACTATTCGCTCTGGCAGCCCCTTGGAACGAGCCGTTTGAACGTATTCCTCGTTCAGAACTTCCAACATACTCGACCGGGTCATACGCGTGAGATAAGCTGCTCCTCCCATGATGAGTGTGGCGGCAGGAAGAATAATGTGGCGCACACCATCAAGCGTGTAGGGCAAACCACGCCCAGATGGAGGCAGCCATCGAAGAAACAGCGCGAAGACAAGCATTAGCATCAAACCCCTCCAGAAGGCTGGCATGGATACACCAATCAGAGCACCGATCATGGTCGAAGTATCCACATAGGTATTCCGGCGGATGGCGGCTCGTGTCCCAAGCACCAATGAAAGAAGAAAGGAAATAATGACACTGGTTAACGCGAGTTCCATCGTAGCGGGATATCGCGCCGCCACCTCTTTGAAAACCGAGCGTCTCGTGCGGATGGATCTGCCTAGATCGCCGTGGAATAGCCGGTTGAGGTATCGGGCGTATTGAACCGTCAAAGGCTTGTCCAGACCGTACTTCTCTCGGATCAACTGAGCATCTTCTGGAGAGGCCTCCAATCCGGCAATTAGCTGCGCAATGTCCCCAGGTACTAGCGCGCCTACGAAGAACGCCAGAGTCATAACGCCAAAGACAACTCCAACCATAAGCAGCAGTCTTCGCGCAATGTATGAGATCATTCGCTTGTTGGTCTGGGCAAGAAGGTCGCCCGCCAAGATCAGCGGGCTGGCGGGCGACCTAATCTATCTAGTCTTCGAAAAACGCGCTACGTAGGTAGTGACGTCTAGATGCTGACCACGTATAGTTTAGGGTGGCTGTTTTTGCCACGTACCCTATGTCATTGTAGATTGGAAGGAACATCACGTCGGAATGCAAAATACGTTGAGCATCTTTGTAGATCTCAGCTCGCGTGCTTTCGTCGAATTCCAGCCCGCCTGCGTCAATCAAGGCGTCTAAGTATCGGTTTGAGTATTCAAAGAAGTTGGACCGACCACCAGTGCGTGCGAGGGGATCGAAGAAGAGCGCCGGCTCCGGGATGTCCTTGGCCCACCCAAGGAAGGTGATATCGAAATCGTGAGCCTTGATACGGCCAACCCAATCACTTGACTTGAGGACTTCTACGTTTATCTTAGCACCAAGCTTCTCCCATTGGAAGGCCGCAGCGTTCGTAATCTCGGTATCTTTCAGGTAGCGCCCATCAGGTGTGATGAGCTTAACCACGAGATCTGTGCCGTTCTTCTCGCGAATTCCGTCGCCGTTGGTATCGATCCACCCCACTTGTTCCAGAAGCGCGAAGGCGGCCTCTGTATCGTAGCCATAGTCACTGAGCAAGTCATTGTGGGCCCATCCCAGCATTGGGATTAGACTATCTGCTTTGATAGCGAATCCTTTAAGGAAGGCCTCAAAGATCTCGTCCTTGTTGAGCCCAAGTGCAAACGCCAGGCGAACGCGTGGGTCGTTGAACGGCTCGCCGACATGATGGAACCATAGGCCGCGGCAAGTGGACATGGCATCACTCTGTACCACGATACTTGGATCGGCCTCCAGCCTATTGAGTTCTTCTACAGGAACATCAAGGACAAGGTCAACGTTGCCTGTAAGCAGCTCAATAACTCGGGTCAGTGGCTCAGGAATCGGCTTGAAGATCATCCCAGCTAATGGTGGCTTCCCACCCCAGAAATCATCAAATCGAACGAGCTTGACATGCTCATCTGGTCGATACTCATCAAACTTGTACGGTCCAGTCCCAACTGGACTGAGAGCGAAGTCCTCACCCAAGGTTTCTACAGCGGTCGGGCTCACAGGAACAGTAGCGGCAGAGATCATATAGAGAGGCAGGAAAGCCGCGTTTCGCTCCATCAACTGTAAGGTGATCGTAAGATCGTCGACTACCTCTACAGCCTCAATGATGCCCGCGTATTTCTTGTGGTGTGGAGAGGCTAGGTCAGGATCCAAAACTCGTTTCAAACCAAACTCCACTGCTTGCGCATTGAATGGAGTCCCGTCGTGGAATAGCACTCCTTCTCTCAGGTGAAAAGTGACAGCCTTTCCATCTTCAGAAAACTCCCAGCTGGTAGCCAAACCGGGCACAATACTTCCATCGGGCCCGTATTCCACAAGGTGGTCGAACATCTGACTTCCCACTCGACTGCTAATAGCGTCTGTAATGAAAGCCGGATCCAAAATCTCAATGTCTGCTGTATTTGCAACTCGAAGGAAGTTGTCTTCTGACGCAACTCCTACAAGGGTGAAGGCGCAAATTGCCAAGAACCCTGCGAAGAGCATCACAAAGAAACGCCTGCGTGTACCCATTGATTTACCTCCTTTGACTCTCAGATAACACCGATTGACTCCTCAGTCCTAGCCAGCCTTCTCGTTGGTCATCACCTCCTTCACATAACCAGGGATCGTTGTTCATTGGTTCCAGACTCAACACTCAGTGGTGGCAACAGCATGGCGAGGGTCTCGCCTTCCGTGACTCGCGGATAGACTCTTGTGTAAATCACTTGACCGTTGATGGGGGCTTCAATAGGTTCGCGAGTCCAGGAAGCCTGGTTTACTCGATAGCCGATAGTATCCCCTTTTGAAACGGTCTCTCCGACGTAGCGGCAGGGGTAGAAGATACCTCCCGTGACGCTACGAAGGAGAACCCTTGAATCACTTGGGTAAAGATAGTCGGCCGCTGTTGCCTCTCTTACTGGACACCCTGTCAATGCCCCACGGTGGCGTGAGAACGACTCAAGAGCAGAGCAACCCTCGTTTAGTAAGACCCAATCAACCCAATACCCACTTCCAACCTCCAGGCAGTAGCTCTCTGTGCCACAAGATTTCGCGTACATCACAGCACTGGACCCCTCACTTCCCTCAACCTTGCGGACAATAGCGAAATGAAGGCCAAAGTCCCGCGCGGCTTCTAGTTCCCTGGGATCAGTCACGATCACATGGGGTAAGTATGTACCGCGACTGCCGGAATGAATGTCGACATGAAGATCAGCTTCGCCAATCAAAGCCTGGATTGTCGCAAGTTCCGGCGCAAAAGGCGCTTCAGTGTCCATTGAAAAAGACCGGTTGAGATCCTGGCCTGTGGAGGGTTCGTCTCGGACCATTGCCAGTGTTCCTCGGGGATTGCAGATAGGAATTACGCAGAACTGACCTTGTAGGCGGTCTTGTTCATGAGCGCGCACCAACTTGTCCACAAACTCCCATGCAGTAGCTATTGCAGAAGTCTCCCAACCGTGAAGTCCTGCTGTCATACAAACGCGCGGACGGCCTTTACCAAAGATGTAGTAAGCTGCTCGTTCTTCAAACGTACGATTATTAGCCAAGAAGCCAGCTGGGTCTGGACCTAATGCTCTCATGATCGGCTACAGCCCCCACTCTCTTATCTTTTGCATGTTTCTCTCAAGGACTATTGCAGGATCTTCTTTCGGGTTGTATCCTTCAATGACTAGGGCTCCTTCAAAGCATACAAGGAAATCCTTGAAACCGTCTTTCACATGAGACATGCCAACCCAAAGGGGTGTATGGGTCTGCCCCTCAGTTGAATTGCTGATGTGCAGATGGATAACTCGCTCAAGCAACTGCGGCTTCAAGAATGCATCGATATTGCCTGTTGTTGCAGCATGAGCAATGTCTAGACAAAGTCCGAGTTCCTCTTGACGGAAGGCTTCCAAAAGCCTAAGGACGTCCTTTGGATAAACGACCAATTCGCGCGCGCGCGCTTCCATATTTTCAATGGCAAGTTTCGCCTTGCTCTGCTTAGCGTATTGCACAAGGGATTCAAGGACCTCTATCTGCCGATCCCAATACGCAAGTAGCTCATCTTTGCTCGAGGAATTTCGGCCAGGATGGACTACAACTGTAGTTGCACCCAAATCATTGGCCAAGTCGATCGAGCGACGAACCTCGTCAAGCGAGGTTTTTCCGATATTTGGGTTGATAGAGGTTAGATTGAGGTCCCGGGTTGCTCCGTGCAAATACACTGACAGGCCGCTGTTGCGTATATACGCCAAAGACCTCTTGGGAGCACCAATGAGCTGCTCATACCATACCTCCACACCCTCGTATCCCAGATGTTTCAAGAGGTCAAGACCTTCGTGCAGGCTTCGTCTGCCAAACAGCCGGGAAGAGGAAGCGATCTTCACTGTGGCCCCTCCTTCCCATTGAATACAACTTCTCGGACGTACTGGTAGTGTTCTTCGAAGGCGCGTTCGATTTCGGCCTGATCAGCGTTTGAGATGGCGTCGAATACGCGTTCGTGAAATTGGAGCGACCTCAGTAGGTACCCCTCTTCCCGCAAGGGGTCAACTCCATAGTTCTTAATACTCCTCCAGACTTGCCTGCTCATCAGCTCTGAAAGCGCGGCCATTTGCCTTCGAACGATAGTATTTGAACACGTTTCCGCGATTGCCATGTGAAAGCGGCGGTCGTTTTTTGAATAGGAAGGACGGTCGCCGTTCAGGAGGGCCTTGCGCATCGCTTCGAGAGCAGCCTCCATTGCCTCAAGATCGCTCTCCTTCGCTCTCTGCGCCGCCAGAATGGCTATCGCTGGCTCAATAATCTGTTGCCACTCGAAAATCTCATGCGGCGTTTCACTCCCCTCCAGGACGAGCCATGCACGCTCGAACGCTGAGGAATCCACACATTTCACATAGGTACCCGAACCTTGTTGGCGTTCGACAACCCCAACTGTGTGGAGAATAGACAGCGCTTCCCGTATTGATGTTCGACTAACGCCCATAGCTGTAGCAAGATCCCTCTCAGGGGGGAGCTTCTCACCAGGAGCGTACTCACCTGTTTCAAGTGCCGAGATGATCTGCTCCAAAACCTCGATCGGTCTTGGTTTGGTATTTAGCTTCGAGAAAGCCATTCGTTCGCCCCTCCCCGCGTTTGGCTTTTGGTAGTACCTATATCCAATAGAAGGGTAGCAAGGAGGAGCGCAACTGTCAAGCAATGGAGCTCGGGCTCCATATGTTCTCTTGACCTGCTCCGAGTAGACGGTCCTCTCTTTAAGTTAGCCCAGTACGGCTATCGCTGTCCTTTGTTGAGATATCTTGCTGGCGTTGGGTAGCTGCTGAGAAGTCGATTTGGAACTTTGTTTCTGGACCCTGGGGGACTGATTGTGGGACTCGGTCGGTAGCTGTTCCGTGACGACGGATCAGCTGGAGACATCACCGCGGCAAGCCTTCACGTCGTCCGCGTTCCGGCGTTTGGAAGTAGGTTACGCATGTCTATCACAGTGGTTGAGACCGATCGGGCTGCTGGGGTTCACCTAGGTTGCTCGTCCCGTGGTCTTGAGTGCAGAAAGATAAACACCCGCAACGACAAGGAATACGGCGGAGAGGACTAGGTAGAGCCAGAAGCCTCCCATGTCGCTCGAGGTGGCAAAGCAGGGGTTTTAGTAGCTCAGCCAACACAAGAGGGCTCAGGATCCCAGCTCCCACGATGAATAGCGCAGGAATCCCCAAGGAGTTGACCCGGTTTCGTGGACACCTTAAGACTTGAACAAGGAGGAGTACACG
>CAZOUO010000126.1:0-7337 GCA_964582975.1 uncultured Thermotogae bacterium
CCCTGCCAGCTGTCAAAGCCGGCCCGGAACACAAGAGAGGCATCGCGTGCTTCCTCAAATGTGCTGATGTGCCGTCCCATCCGAAAAGCAATAAATGGAAGAAGAAGGCCATCCTGTACGACCTTTCCCTTGAGGTGCTGCTGTCGTGCCCCAACCATGGCAAGTCCCTCAAACGCACAGCCGGCAAGGAGGAGAAGCGGGGCAGGGTTCCCTGGACCATAAGGAGAAAGCGAGCGGATGTTGGTGTAGAACCGCATGTCGATCTGATCGATGGTGGTTTCCGCGTCGATCCACTTCACCGCGGTGGTCTGCGTATCCGGCCCTCGCTCGGCAACGTAGCGTAGAAGCCGCTCGCGCAGCTCAGGCAGAACGCCGTTGGCCACAGAAAAGCCGGCCGCCATCTCGTGTCCGCCGTAATGAAGCAGCAGATCAGCATGCGCCTTGAGGCAAGCCGCCATATCGAAACCATCCACGCTACGGCACGAGGCACGGCTCACCCGATCCCCCTGGGAGACAACAATCGTTGGGACACGATAACGATCGGTTAGGTTGGAGGCGACGAGACCAAGAATCCCCTCATTCCAGTATCTCCCTTGCAGAATGATCATCCCATCCCCTTTAGGATCAACCCCTTCCTCGGCCATCCGCTCCTCTACCTGGGAGATGAGGTCGTCCTGGGCGATCTCCCGATCACGGTTGTAGTCCAACAGAACCTCCGTGAAATACTCGCCCCGCTTGGGGACCCCTGTTGTGAGGAGAAGGAAGGCCACTTTGGGATCTCCGGTTCTGTTCGCCGCGTTCAGCTTGGGAGCGATGATGTAGCTAATATCGGAGGCGGTAAGTTTCTGCAAATTGATGGACAGCTTCTGCATCAGCACCCTTAAGCCAAGCGACGATCCCTCTCCACGGGAGATGAGTGAGAACCCCTCCCTCACCATGGCCCGGTTCTCCACTTCTCCCCCTTCGGCAAGAGGCACCAAGTCAGCAAGCGTTCCCAAGGCGACTAAATCGAGGAAGTGATGGGGAATGGGGCGTTCAAGGCGTTCGTACAGCGCGCAGACCAGTTTGTACGCCACCCCCACTCCGGCAAGGTGCCGGTTGGGATAGGTCTCATCCGTGCGTTGAGGATCGATAACCGCAAGTGCTGGTGGGAGCTCAGGCGGCAGGATGTGGTGATCGGTGACAATAGTGTCAATCCCGGCTTGGCGTAGATGTCCGATCTCCTCAGTATTGGAGATGCCGCAGTCGACAGTAACGACTACGGCAAACCCTTCCGCCGCAGCCCGGGAGACAAACTGGTGCGACAGCCCGTGTCCCCGAGCGCGATCCCCCACCTCGACTTTGACCGTGCCTTTGGGAAAGAGGGGGAGCAACCCCTGATAGAGCACCGCAGCACCGGTCAAGCCGTCAACGTCAAAGTCGCCGTGTATGAAGAGTCTCTCCTCATTTTCAACCGCCTTGACCAATCGGGAAACGCTCTCTTCCATACCGCGAAGCCCAAACGGTGAATGCAGATTACGGAAGCCAGGATCGATCAGCCGCTCCCAATCCTCGCCACCCCGTCGGGCAAGGAGGATGGCAAACGGACGAGCACAACGAAGGGACGCTTGAATCCTTTGGACCAAATCATCATCCGGCACGGGGGCGATTTCCCAATCCCTACCCTTGCGGATGAGCGATTTCATTTACTCTTCTTCGCGCCCCCGGCCTTGAGTGTCCAGGCATATAGGATCGGATTGGCAACGTACATCGAGGAATAGGTCCCCACAATCACGCCGATCAGAAGCGCCAGCGAGAACCCTCGTAGCACCGATCCGCCGAACAAAAACAGGATGATCACCGGGATGAAGGTCGTAAACGAGGTGTTAAGCGTGCGACTGAGGGACTGATTGACGCTTCTATTGATGATATCAAAGATTCTTCCCTTTTTGTCAATTTGGAAGTTCTCACGGATGCGGTCGTAGATGACGATCGTATCATTGAGCGAATATCCAACGATCGTAAGAAAGGCAGCGATCGTCGCGAGGTTCACCTCGATCCGGAAGATGGCAAACACCCCCATAGCAATAATCACGTCGTGGAGGATCGCAGCGACCGCTCCCACGGCGTAGCGGAGGCGGAACCGCCAGGAGATGTAGACGAGGATGACCACAATTGCCAGCAGCACCGCTTGCCACCCCTTCGCCGCAAGCTCGCGGCTCACTTGTTTGCCGATCGAACGCCGGCTGACGTCCTCGACGGCAAATTGCTCCCGCAGCGTCACCTCGATTTGATCAATCACCCTCTGATGGGCCTCTACGTCGAGCTGGGTCGTGATCACCTTGGTGTTTCTTCCAACAACATCCTGAATCACGCTCTTCGACAGATCGGTCCCTTCTGCGGGAATTTCAGCCAGCACACTGCGCAAGGCGGCGGTCTCCACCGGCGCGGCAAATTTCACTGTGAACTCGGTCCCCCCGGTGAAATCGATCCCCGGAGTCAGCCCTCGTATCTGCGGAATTAAAACGATGATGGACACAGCAACAAGAAAGACTGAGATCGGAATGAAGTACTTCGTCTTGCCGAGGAAATCGTAGTGCCGCATGTCAGCCGCCTCCTGTTAAATTAAAGCGAGTGAACCTTCTTCATCCACCGCGATTTGATGCGACTTGCCTTGTTTTTGTGGATCGCGTGGTGCTGGGCTGCCTTATCGGCCGCCTTGGCAAACTCCGGAAGCAGAGCAAGTGCTGCTTCCTTGTCACCGGAAGCAATGTACGTCCTGAGTTGCTTGATGACCCTTTTCAACGCCGCTTTCCTTGCACGATTGAGTCCCCGGCGTTTCTCACTTTGCCGCAAGCGCTTCTTTGCTGAACGAATGTTAGGAATCGCTACCACCTCTTCTGAATCATACTAGTCATGAATTGTGCAGTTGAGTACTGAAGAATCATATCGAATGTGTGAGGCAGAATCAAGTTGCCGTACACTGTCGGCTGCGCGGCTTTACCCATCTGGGTTCTGACAGTGGAATGCTATTCAGAAACACGAACGGCTAATCACAGGTCAAACGCCGATGGCTTAGCGATGAGAAATCTCAGAGCTTAGTGACCGGGAGGAGGTTCACGAATGCGGCCTGACCGTTGCGTTTGCAGCGAGCTGATCGTTTCTAAGCTTCTGGCTGATGAGCCTCTCCTAGAGCTTTTTGGAACTGAAAACGTCGCTCCTTGATTTTTAGTCTGTCTCGGTTTATAATTGTTCCAAAATGGACGGCAAGGCACGTTCGAAGAGATTGCGAGAACTAGGGCTTGTTCCCACGATCCAGAGATTAGCAGTGCTGGAATTCCTGGAGCAGGACCTCATCCATCCCACTGCTGAGGAGGTCTATCAAGGGGTGAAAGAGCAATTTCCGTCGATTGCCAAAGCGACCGTGTACAACGTCCTCGATGCTTTGAAAAAGGCCGGGGCAATTCGCGAGCTGACCATTGCTCGCCAAGCCGCACATTACGACTCCAATTCAAACCCCCATCCCCACTTCCTCTGCCGATCGTGTGATGCCCTGATTGACGTGGATCTTCCCTGCCCGATACGGCCAGGGGACGAAATCCTCGGCCACCTCGTGGAGTCTGTGAACACGTATCTTTATGGGACGTGTGCGGCGTGCCGAAAAGACAAATAAGAATGATTCTCAAACGATATCAAATATTATCCGCACGGGGAGGTTTGAGGAAATGCCGGAGCTTCCTGAAGTTGAGATTCTGGTCCGCGGCCTTCGTGATTTAAGCGGTTTGCGAATCTCGGCGGTGGAGGTACTCGACTCACGCCTTGATCTTCCTACTGAGGACATCATGGGTGTGCAGATCGACTCGATCGAACGCCGTGGCAAATACATCGTGATAAACTTGCTCGGTCAGGGAGCCCTGATTATTCATCTGCGGATGTCGGGTCGGCTGACGCGCTCACGAACCCCGCGCGAAGAGAAATACACAAGGATGATTCTGCACCTGGACAGCGGTGAGGCAATCTACTTCATCAACCCGCGCCGATTGGGAACCGTCACCTATTCGCCGGATGGGTTTACCTATTCGCTCGGCCTTGAGCCGCTGAGCGCAGATTTCACAGCGGAAGCGCTGGCTGACCTTGCCGCTGCCTCGCGCTCACCGATCAAGCTGTTCCTGATGGACCAACAAAAGTTTTCCGGAGTCGGCAACATCTACGCCGCGGAGTCGTTGTGGCGGGCCAAAATCGACCCTCGTCGACCGGCCAATACCCTCACCCGTGCTGAACTGACGATGCTTCATCGCAGCATTGTAGACGTCCTGAACGAGGCCGTTGAGCAAATGGGCACCTCGTTTGGGACAAGCGTGTCCGACTACCGAGATGCGAACGGACGGGATGGGCAATTTCAGAATCACTTGGCAATTTACGGACGGCAAGGTGATCCGTGTGAACGCTGCGGTGAGCCGATCGAACGGATCGTCCAGGCAGGACGATCGACGTGCCTTTGCCCGCAATGTCAACGCTGATGAATCCCACCGCTGCTCAAGAAAGGATGGACAGAGAGATTGCAGAAGAAGTGCTCGCAGAGCGAGCAAAAAGGAGTACAACGATGGAGTTGAAAGGATCGCAAACGGAGAAAAATCTGCTCACGGCCTTCGCCGGCGAATCGCAGGCGCGCAATCGCTACACGTACTTCGCCAGTCAGGCGAAAAAGGACGGGTTCGTGCAGATACAAGCGACCTTCGAGGAAACGGCCGATCAGGAGAAAGAGCACGCCAAGCGGTTGTTTAAGTTTCTCCAAGGTGGGGAGGTGGAGATCCAAGCCGCCTTCCCGGCCGGAGTGATCGGAACGACCGCCGAGAACCTGAAGGCTGCCGCCGGTGGAGAACACCACGAGTGGGAACAGATGTACCCCGGATTTGCCAAGGTGGCACGCGAAGAGGGATTAGGCGAGATTGCGGACGTGTTTGAGGCGATCGCGGTCGCAGAAAAGCAGCACGAGCGACGCTATCTTGGTCTTTTAAAGAACGTCAAGACCGGTACGGTGTTCAAGAAGCACGAGCCGGTGGTCTGGCGGTGCCGCAACTGCGGGTATCTGCACGAGGGGACCGAGGCACCGCAGGAGTGCCCAGCGTGTGCCCACGAGCAGGCGCACTTCGAACTGCTCGCTGAGAATTGGTGAGAACCCCTGGTACAGAGTTCGATGGAGAAAGAGCATGACTGACACCGTCACAAGAAGGAGGGGACAATGATCGGAAAACGCATGCAGGATGCAATGAACGAGCAGATCAAGCACGAGCTTGAGTCGGCGTATCTATACCTTTCCATGGTCGCGTATTTCGAGTCGACCGGCATGGAGGGAATGGCGCAGTGGATGCGCGTGCAAACCCAGGAGGAAGTTGGACACGCGATGCGCTTTTTCAACCACATCGCAGAACGAGACGGAAGGGTGGAGTTACCTGCCCTTTCCAAGCCGCAGAAAGAGTGGGCTTCCCCCCTGGAAGCATTCAAGGCGGCCTACGAACACGAACAATTCATCACCGGCAAGATCAACGACTTGGTAAAGGTCTCCACCGAGGAGAACGATCACGCAGCAGGCATCATGCTGCAGTGGTTCGTGACCGAGCAGGTGGAGGAGGAGGCCTCGACGTCGAGGGTGGTGCAAATGCTCGAGCAAGTCAGTGACTCCGGCACCGGACTACTCATGGTCGACCGCGAGCTGGGGACCCGTACCGCCGTGGAGCCTACCGCGGAAGGGGAAAGTTCCGCGTAGGGCCTTGACAAAAAGTGGAGGTAGGATGGCGTTCACCGTCGTGACTGATGCAGTGGGATTGAACCAAGCGCTGTTTCAGGTGACGCATGGCCTGTACATCTTGACCGCAATGTCGAGCGATCGACTAAACGGTCAGTGCCTCGACGCATTGATGCAGGTGACAAACGCGCCGCCGCGGATTGCAATCGGAGTGGGAAAGCAATCACTCACCCACGAGATGATTGCGGAAACCGGTCAGTTTGTCGTCAACGTACTCGACCGTGAGGACCAGCGATGCCCGGAGATGGTCAAGCACTTCGGCTTCCAATCCGGACACTCGGTGAATAAGTTTGCTGATATACCATATACAGTCGGGAAAAACGGCGTCCCAATCCTCCCCAATGCCAAGGCATTCTACGAGTGTCGCGTCCTTTCGCAGATGACGCTCGATTTGGGAACACACTCGCTGTTTGTCGCGGCGGTCGAGCGAGCCGGGACGCGAGAGGAAGGGGAACCGCTCACCTACAACGAATATCGAAGAACGATCAAGAAAAGGAGCTGATCATGGAAAAATGGGTGTGCACTGTTTGTGGGTACGTCTACGATCCGGCTGTTGGCGATCCCGAAAGCGGGATCGAACCCGGAACGGCGTTTGAGGACCTTCCCGATACGTGGGTTTGCCCAATGTGCGGGGTCGGCAAAGACATGTTCGAAAAGCAAAGCTAGATCAAAAAACTGCGGGAAAGAGAAACCCAAAAAGGAGGAGAATTGCAGGCAAGGCAGATCGGTCCAGAAATCCATTGGATGGGGGCACTCGATTGGGGCCGGCGGCTGTTCGACGAACTGATCCCACTACCAGATGGGACAAGCTACAACGCCTACCTGGTAAAGGGAAGCGAAAAGACCGCCCTCATCGACACCGTCGATCCGACCAAGACCGAGGTCTTGATGGCGCAGCTCGAGGAGGTCCCGTCCATCGACTACCTCATCGTCCAGCACGTGGAGCAGGATCATTCCGGCTCGGTTCCGGCAGTTCTCGACCGCTATCCCCAAGCGCGCGTCCTTTGCACCCCCAAGGCGAAGGGGATGATCGCCGATCATCTCCGCGCGCCAGAAGATCGAATCACAACTGTCGAAGATGGAGAGACGCTTTCGCTCGGGGATCGCGCCTTCGAGTTCGTCCACGCGCCGTGGGTGCACTGGCCGGAGACGATGCTCACCTATTTGCGCCAGAACAAGATCCTGTTCACGTGCGATCTCTTCGGGTCTCATCTTGCGACAACGGATCTCTATGTCACGGACAAAGAACGGGTGTACGAAGCGGCCAAACGCTACTACGCCGAGATCATGATGCCGTTCAGAACCGTCATCAAGGGACATCTTGAAAAACTTGCAGGCTACGACATCGACACAATCGCTCCCAGCCACGGCCCGATGTACGATGACCCCAACTTCATCCTTGATGCTTATCGTAGCTGGGTCCTTGGCCCACCCAACAATCTCGTCGTTCTGCCTTATACCTCGATGCACGGAAGCACGGCAGTGATGGTGGAGCACCTAATCGCTGCCTTGGCCGTGCGGGGAGTGGCAGTAGAGCCATTCAACATGACGG
>CAZOUO010000127.1:0-7298 GCA_964582975.1 uncultured Thermotogae bacterium
ACGCTACGAGGGCCCGAAGGGGGGGCCGGGGATGCCTGAGATGCTGACCCCCACATCACTGATCTCGGGGATGGGCCTTGACGAAGAGGTGGCGCTCGTGACCGACGGGCGCTTCTCCGGCGCCACGCGGGGCGCCGCGGTCGGCCACGTCTCGCCGGAGGCCGCGGCCGGCGGCCCGATTGCGCTATTGAGAGAGGGCGATGAAGTGGAGATCGATATCTCCAACAAACGGTTGACGCTTCATGTCTCTGGCCAGGAGTTGAAGGCCAGACGCGAGCGCTGGTCTTGCCCCCAACTAAAAGTGCAGGAGGGGTATTTGGTCCGCTACGCCGCGATGGTCACCTCGGCGAGCGAGGGCGCAGTTCTGCGAACCCCCTAGAACTTCTTAATTATTAGGAAGCCAAGAAATCAGGGACTGATTGGATTCTATGACTTTTCGTGGCCTCCTGGCTTCCTCATAAGAGAATCACAAAATGGTTCAACTTCGGGCTACTTGCTCGAAGAGGGGAGGAGCCTCAAAAGTAGTTTTCCGCCCTTCTTACGAGGACCAGGAGAGGCTCGTCACGTTGATGAGGTAGATCGGGTAGAGGTGGAACCCGGTGATCTCTTGTTTCAGGATGACGATCTGATAGGGGTCCTGAATGAAGAAATTCACCACATCCTTGGCGATGATCTCCTGTGCCTCCGCGTAGATCGCGGCTCGGTGCTCCTCATCCACGGTAGTGCGTCCTTCGTCCAGCAGAGCGTTCAGCCGCTCGTTCTCGTAGCCGCGGCGGAAGTAGTAGTTCTCCTTGCCTGAACCGTAGCCGGAGAGCATCGCTCCAGGGTCGAGCTTTCCGATATGGCCGATTACGGTGAGATCGTAGTTGGCATCGGTGTAGACACGGGACAGCCACTGGCCCCATTCTACCAATTCAATCTTGAGATCGATCCCCACGCGGGAGAGTTGATCGGTGATGATCTCACCGGTGCGCACATGGATTTCGTAGTTCTGAGGGAGCGTCAATGTGGCAGTGAAACCATTGGGGAATCCAGCATTGGAGAGGAGTTCGCGTGCCTGCCCCAGGGCATACGGGTAGAGTCCGGTCAGATCTACGTAGTAGGGACTGGCCGGAGTGAGATGCGAGGCGATGGGAACCCCGTATCCGAATACTGCCCCCTCGATGATCTTCTCTCGGTCCAGAGCGTAAGCGATCGCTTGGCGGACCCGCACATCGGAGAACGGGGTGCGAGCGTTGTTGATCGCCATGATCTGAACCAGATTCTGAGGAGCGGTCACGGTCTGGTAGCCCGGTTTCTCTTTGAATTCAAGTGCGATTTCTCCGGGTACTTTTGCGATAAGATCCACATCTCCGGCAAGAAGAGCAAATCGCATGGACGCGAAATCAGGGATGAATCTGAAGACGACTTCATCGAGCTTAGGAACATCTTTCAGGTAGTAATCGGCGAATCGTTCAAGCTGTAAGTGTTCGCCGATGACCCACTCCCCGAATTGGAACGGCCCGGTCCCCACTGGATGGTGAGCAAGGTCGGCTGGAATCTCCTCGGGAAGGATGACCGAATCTCCCAGCGCGAGAAGGGAGAGGAAGGCAGCGTCAGTCTCGGCCATATGAACGATCACTGTGAACAGATCCGGGGTCTCGATTCGGTCGATGTGGGCGTAGTACTCCGGATGGGGATGCCCGGTGGCTGGATCCGCGTCTCGATTAAAGGTGGCGACAACATCCCTTGCGGTGAACGACTCTCCGTTGTGGAAGCTCACCCCTTGGCGCAAACGGAATGTGTAGGTCCGGCCGTCAGGAGAGACCTCAAACGATTCGGCGAGCGCCGGTTCGATCTCGCCAGTTGGGGTGATCCTCACCAGGCCCTCGTACACGTTTTGATTTAAGATTTGGTCGATCGCTGCGGAGGCGTTGGTCGTGGGATCGAGGCTCGGCGGCTCATCGGGGATCGCTATCACCACCTTTGTGCTTCCCTGCGCGATAAAAACGGCGGTGACGGTCAGGATGGCTAGGACCAGCAGGGATCTCTTGAACATCTGGACCTCCACGGAGCTCGGTAATTTGGCGTAATTGTATCAAGACACGCGAGAATCTTCAAAGTACCGTGGTGGCAAAAGATAGAGTGGCCAACTGCGGTTCAGCGATGGGAACCCGGTTGGATGCTACAAGGGTAGCATTCTTTCGATCGCTTCCCTTGCCCAGCGGGCAGTGTCCGCGTCCACGGTGATCTCATCGCGCAACTCGCCCCGTGCTAGCGATTCAAGTGTAGAAGCCAGATGCTCTAGTGTGATCTGGCTCATCGTCCTGCAAATTGGGGCCGGATTGGCCAGGGCAAGAATCGTTTGCTCAGGAT
Source organism: uncultured Thermotogae bacterium (assembly GCA_964582975.1). Classification (GTDB taxonomy): domain Bacteria; phylum Bipolaricaulota; class Bipolaricaulia; order UBA7950; family UBA9294; genus CAZDDA01. Next base: position 2,356 of record CAZOUO010000127.1, read on the forward strand.
GCGCTTGCTGCAAACGCCTTACGAGCCGGTCTTCTGTTCCTATCGCCCATTTCGCCCCTGCTTTCGCAGCTTCCACCTGCCCGATGATCTGTGAGGTCGATCCGATAGCATCTGCAAGGTCGACTACCGCGGCCGAACACTCTGGATGTACGAGAACGAGGATCCCAGGATGCTTGGCCCGCACAGTTTGCACGTGCTCCGGGTGGAACCGTTGATGCACGTTGCACGCTCCCGGCCAGAGGATCACCTTTGCTTGGGATATGGCGGTTGGATCAGGAGGTTGGCCTAGCTCCCAAAGGTGGATCTCGCGCGACGCGAAGCCCAATCGTTTGGCGACATTGCGTCCGAGATGCTGATCGGGAAGAAAAAAGACGCGCGGCCGCTGCCCGAACGCCCACCGCACGATCTTCTTGGCATTGGCGGATGTGCAGATCGCGCCTCCGTGCTTTCCGGCAAACGCTTTGAGCGTCGCACTTGAATTGACATAGACGATGGGCATGATCTCATCGTCTGCGTCGCCAAAAGCGGCCGCCAGCTGATCCCAAGCGGCCTGGACAGGCTCGATGTGTGCCGTATCTGCTAGATAACACCCGGCCGACTCATCGGGGATCAACACGTGTTGACCGAGCTTGGCGAGAATCGCCGCCACCTCGGCCATGAATCGGACCCCGCAGAAGACGACGAATTCTGCGTCCGTCTCGCAGGCGTTTCGGGCAAGCTCGAGAGAATCGCCGCGAAGATCGGCTTGCGCGTTCACCTCGTCGCGCTGGTAGTGGTGTCCGAGGACGACCAACCGCTTCCCAAGAGCGGTCTTCGCATCTTTGATGCGAGCATGCAGGTCCGTCCTAGTCCGTTGAGAGCTGCCACGGCACAGGGTCATGGACAAGTCAAGCGCGGGCGCGGAGTGGGTGAGCGCCCCTACCGAGACGAAATCCACACCCGTTTGCGCGATCGCAGCCACATTCTCCAACGTCACGTTTCCGGAGGCTTCCAGCGGCACACGCTCCCTCGCGATCAGAACGGCGTTGCGCATCGTCTCGACGTCCATGTTGTCAAGCAGGATACGCGTCAGCGAGGGCGACATCTGAAGTGCCTCCTTCAACCCATTCAGGCTGCGGACTTCGACTTCAATGGGGAGTTCGGGGTGGTTCTCTCGGACTTGCTTCACTGCGGTGAGAATCCCCCCTGCTGCTTCGATGTGGTTGTCTTTAATGAGGATCATGTCTGAAAGGGACATGCGATGATTGTGGCCGCCCCCCATTTTCACTGCGTACTTGTCGAGAACTCTGTAGCCGGGGGCGGTCTTGCGGGTGTCGAGGATCCGTGCGTTCGTCGTGGCCACGGCGTCCACGAAACATCGAGTCAGCGTGGCGATCCCGGATAGCCGCTGCAGGAAGTTGAGCATAATTCGCTCAGCCGAGAGCAACGATCGGACCGGACCAATTGCCTCGGCGATCACTTCACCGGGGACAACCTCCTGGCCATCGACAACGTGCCTTACGAACCGTACGTTCGGATCGACACGATGAAAGACCGCCTCAGCGATCGGCAGACCGGCAACAACGCCGGCCGATTTACTGGCAATACAACCTACCCCCTCGGTGTTTGCATCCAGTATTGCCTGGCTAGTGACATCGCCTGAGCCGATGTCTTCTTTGATGGCCAAATCAATCAACGGCTCTGCGGCCGTAAGCAACTCTTTCAAGACATCGTTCATCAGCGGAAGGGTAAACGATCTTTGCGCGTCGCGCAAATGCGTGGAGGATCTCGATTCTGACGAAAAGCGGTCTGGAAGCGCAATGTCGCCTCTAAACGGGTGAACTGTGACCAGAAATTGACGGAGACATCACCGCAATTTCTTTTCTGGTCGGCAATGGAGTGGTAAAAGAAGCCTTGCAGAGTTGTATTGATGGCTCAAATAATATATAGATAAGAAAGAAACTATATATTAAGGAGGGTGGTAACCTGTGACACGACTACGAGTGTTGCTGGTTGCGTTGGTTGGGCTCAGCGTGCTGGGCCTTGGATTCGCCGCGTCCGCGGCGGACGTTACCTTTACGGGGTCCACCACGGTGCTACCGATTGCACAAGCTGTTGCGGAAGCCATGGCGGACGAATACGAGATTGAGGTATCGGGTGGTGGGTCGAGCGTCGGCGTCGCCGCGTTGATCGACAGCACGACCGACATCACGGATCATTCTCGCGCGATTAAGGACAAGGAGTACGCGAAGGCCGTAGAGAACGAGGTTTACCCGTTCACGTTCCACGTGGCAAACGACGCCATCGCGGTGATCGTCCATCCGTCCAATTCGGTCAACGATCTCACGCTCGATCAGCTGAAGGCGATCTTCACCGGCGAAGTCACCCACTGGGTGGAGCTGCGTGCCAATTTCCCGGATCCCGGTGCGGAGATCGTTCCGATCGGCCGTGACAGCGCGTCGGGAACGTTCGAAACCTGGGAGAAGCTGGTCATGGGTGGTGCTGACCCGGCCACCAACGTTGCCGCGCTGCCTGCCAACGCAGCCGTGGCCGACCGAGTCGCTCAGAATCCAGACGCGATCGGGTATGTCGGTCTCGCCTACGTCACGCCGAACCACAAGCAGCTGACCGTTGGTGGCAAGGTCGCTACGCTAGAGACGGCGCTCAACTACACCTACCCGATCGCTCGGCCGTTGTTCATGTCGACGAACGGTTTTCCGGGCCCGGGTGCGGTCCTCGACGTCATCCTGTTCGTGCTCTCCGACGCGGGACAGCAGATCGTTCAGGAGGTCGGCTACGCGCCGATTCGCATTCTCAAGTGAGTAGCTAAAAGATCAAAGTAACTGTAAAGAAGGATCCACTAGATCACAGACTAGCCCCGACGGGCTAGGTGCTTACCATTGGGGGCTGTACCAGGCGGCGTCGCGCGTGGCCCTTCCCATGTCTATAATCAAGCGGCTATTTACAAATCATTTGGGAAAAGTATATACTTAGAAGACATTATCCATAGGAGGCGCAGTGGGGGGGACGTCGAAAGGGCAGAGGGCCAAAAGTGACCTTCCCGTTGACCTTCGCGGGTTGTCTCAGGCCGGTTGGCGAGGAGCGGTGCAGCAAATCAAAGAACGGTGGGATCGCCCCGTTTTCTTTGCGCTGGCGTGTGTGTCTTTGGTGGCGCTCGGATTGATCATCTTCTTCATCTTCCGCGAGGCGGTACCCCTTTTCGCAAGCGTGCCGCTGGCGAACTTCCTCGGGACGAAGTGGCTTCCAACGATCGAGCCGCTACGATTCGGGGCGGTGCCACTGATCGTAGGATCGGGGCTGGTTACGCTTGGAGCACTGATTGTCGCCATTCCTCTCGGATACGGCGCAGCGATGTTCATTGCCGAAATCGCGCCCGGATTGATCAAGGATGTCGCCAAGTCTGTCCTCGAGCTTCTCTCCGGGATTCCATCCGTCGTTTACGGTTTCTTTGGCCTGATGGTCGTCGCCCCTTTTGTCCGAACTGCGCTCGACATCCCTACGGGGATGACGGCCCTAACTGCATCGATCATCCTTGGCATCATGGCGTTGCCGACGGTCGCCAGTCTTTCCGAAGACGCGATGACAGCCGTACCGAACTCGTATCGCGAGGCATCGATGGCGTCTGGGGCTACGCGTTGGCAGACGATCTGGCGCGTGACGTTCCCCGCTGCATTTTCCGGGCTGCTCGGAGCGGCGATCCTTGGCATGGGACGCGCGATCGGGGAGACGATGGCCGTGCTGATGGTCTCCGGCAACGCGGCACAGCTGACCGCCTCGTTCCTCAAACCGGTTCGGACGCTCACGGCAACGATCGCGTTGGAGATGGCGGAAACGCCTTTCGGAAGCACACACTACCACGCGCTTTTCGCGCTCGGCGCACTGCTTCTGGTCATCACGTTGGGCATGAACTGGATCGCTGAATGGTTCCGCGGCCGCCTGGCAAGGAGGCACGGACAATGATCGTGAATGACGAGCAGAACAGACGGACGCGGAAAGTGGTGCAGACGGTCGCTTTTTCTGTCCTTGCGATCACAAGCGCGCTGTCGTTCTTCGCGCTGGCCCTCATCCTCTACATCATGATCTCTAAAGGGAGCGAAGCCATCAGCTGGGAGTTCTTGACACAGTTTCCCAGGAAACTGATGAGCGAGGGCGGGATCTATCCCGCTCTAGTTGGCAGCTTCTATTTGACCGTTGGGGCAATCGTGAGCGCACTGCCATTCGGCGTTGCCTCAGCGATATGGCTTTCGGAATACGCCCGGGCAGGGGGTCTGTGGGTGCGCATCATCCGGGTCGGCGTCAACACGCTGTCAGGTGTTCCCTCGATCGTGTTCGGCCTTCTCGGACTGGCGTTCTTCGTCAAAGTGCTGGGGATGGGGACCTCGATTCTAGCCGGCGCGTTTACGTTGGGATTGCTGATTCTCCCTGTGCTGATCCGTGCAGCGGAGGAAGCGCTGCGTGCGGTTCCGATGGGTTTCCGGGAGGGAGCGCTCGCTCTGGGAGCGACGAAGTGGTACGCCGTGCGTTCGGTGGTTTTGCCGACGGCCATCCCGGGGATCATCACTGGAGGGATCCTCGGCATCGGCCGGGCGATCGGCGAGACCGCCCCGATTCTGTTCACAGCAGCTGCGATTTACAAAACGCGCCTTCCCCAGAGCTTGTTCGATCGGACCATGGCGCTCCCAACGCACATCTACTACATGGCAACGGAAAACCCGATGTATTGGAAAACAAGGGATCTTCAGTTTGGCGCAGCGCTCGTTCTGCTGGGTATGGTCATGATTCTAAACATCGGTGCGGTCACATGGAGGGCAAAGGTACGAAGGAGGAAAAAGTGGTAGACAAGACGTTGGAGGCTCAAGAGAGCAAGACCATCGGTTCCACACGGGAGTGGATCCGGCGCAACTTCGGCTCGGACGCGATCATCGAAACGGAAAACCTGAACT
>CAZOUO010000128.1:0-7125 GCA_964582975.1 uncultured Thermotogae bacterium
TTCCTCCTGTCCCTGTTTGGCCTTCTTCTGTTCATCCTTCTCAACCTAATCCTCTCCCTTTCTGACCTAATGGTCGACCGTGGGGTTGGGATCGGCGCACTCATTCGGCTTCTCGTGCTCAAGATGCCAGGCCTTCTCGTCCTTGCGCTGCCTGTCAGTGGGCTTTTTGCCACCTTTCTCGGTTTGGGGCGGTTGGTTCAAGATCGGGAGGTCATGGCTTTCGAGGCCGCAGGGATTTCGCTTCGACGCATACTTCTGCCTTTGCTGTTAGCGGCGTTCCTTATCGGTGCTGTCGACTTCGCTTTATACAACTGGGCGGTCCCTTCCTCGGAGCACGCCTACCAGCAGGCGCTGCGAGGAATCATCTTCCGCCAAGGGATCCCACACGTCCGAGCAAATACCTTTTTCAAAGGCCCGGAGGGGCAATTCTTCTATGTCCGCCGCTACGACGAGGAGACCGGCAGCCTGCACGGGGTTCTCGTCTACGACATTGAGGGAAAAGTGTTCCCCCAAGCAGAGGCCGCCGTCACAATCATCACCGCCGAAGAGGGGGTTTGGGAGGAGAACGCGTGGGGACTGCACGATGGGAGAGTGTACGGCTACGACCAAGATGGGACGCTCATCTACAATGGAACGTTTGAACAGCTGCACGTGGGAGTGGACCGCAGTGGTGCCGACTTCCTCTTCGGATCGCGCACCCCATCAGAGATGGGTGTCGGCGAGCTCCGCAGCCGGATCGCGCTTCTGAGGGAGAGTGGGCTGCCTGCCGACGAACTCATTGTCGAATGCCATCTCAAGGCAGCGATCCCGTTGGCAACGCTGGTTTTTGTCCTGTTCGGTGGTGCCGCCAGCCTGATCTTTGGGTGGCGCAGCCGTGCTGTCGGCGTGGTTATCAGTCTCCTTCTAGTCGGTCTCTTCCAAGGTGCCCTCTTGTGGACACAGACTTTGGGAAGGCGGGGGATCATCCCTCCTTCGCTCGCTGCTTGGATCCCGAACATCCTGTTCGGCCTGGTGGGGGTATTTCTCTTCCTCCAGCTTGATCGGTTGAACACCCGTAAAATGTGGATCCGCCTTCGTCGTGTCCTCCCGTTTGTCGGTCTTCTGCTGCTCGTAGGCGTTGGGGGGTGGGGAGAGGAGATTCCCGTGGAGATCACCTGTGAGGAGCTCTTCGTCTCCACCGACCGCCGATACGTGCGCGCCGACGGAGACGTCCGCATCACTTACAGTGAGACCGTGCTGTCTGCGGCTCACGTCACCTTGGACGCTGACGAGGAGGATTCATGGAGATTGCACGCCGCAGGGGATGTCTTCCTCACCGTGGGAGAAGATTTCATCCTCTCTGGCGAGGAGCTGGAAACACACCTCGTCTCTGAAGATGGAGCGCTTGTGACCCGCGAGGCGGCAGCGGCGCACTTTCGTGGCAGCAGCCTATTTGTAAATTCCGAAGGGGAAGACCACCTCCTCCTGTATCAAGGGAAAGAAGGGCGCATCCAGTTTGATTCCGAAGGGGAGGTCGCTTCGATCGAGGTAAACGAGAGCGAGTTGACGACCTGCGACTGCTTTGGAAAGCCCCTCCGTGCTCAACCCTACTCGATCAAGACAGGAAAGCTCCTTCTCTACCCGAATCGCCTAATCGTCACTTTCGACCTGACCGTCCGCTCGTTCGGCGCTCCCGTCTTCTGGCTTCCTGTCTACGTCCGACCCCTCAAGGAGACGCTGGAAAGCCCCCTTTTCCCGGCAATTGGGAGTAGTGCGCTTCACGGCTGGTTTCTGAAGTGGAACCTCCCGTTCTATCTCGATGAGAGAAATTACGGAGCTGTCCTGTTCGACTACTTCAGCCGTTTCCAGGAGGTGGGCCTTGGAGTGGTGCTTCATTATGCCTTTGCCCTCCAGGAAGGCCAGGCTCGAATTTACTACTTTCCTACCCAGGTGGGGGACCGGGTTGTCGAGGTATCTCTCAACCACACGGCACCGCTTGCATCGGGGTGGGAGGCTGGGGGCGGCCTCGACTGCAAAGAGCGGGGTGCGCAGCGCGATCTGTCGTTTGCCTTTTTTCTGGATGGTGAGCTTCAAGCGTGGAGGCTACGGCTCAACGCTGAGCGCAGCCGCGAGGAAGAAGGGGAAACGGTGCACACGATCGAACGACTCCCCGAGGCGTCTCTCTCCCGCTCGCAGATTCCCTTCGGCCCACTCACTCTCGTTCCCCAACTTGGTGCAGGGTGGTTTCGCGAGTGGGAGGACGAAGCGCTGATCAGTGAGTCGCTTCGCTTTGACGGCTCGCTGGGAGCCACGCTCACCTCCATCGTGTTCCTCGGGTTCACCCTGACTCCGAAGGCGAGCCTCCGGCTGACCCGTTACGAGAGTGGCACAGAAAGCCAAAGCCGTGAAGCCCTTTCCTTCTCCACATGGCTTGGGTACCCGGGAATGAATCTGACCTATACTTATCTACAGATTGTCGGAAGGAGTCCGTTCTCTTTCGACCAACTCGCCTCCACCAACCGGCTAACTTGGCGCTTCTCCGGTAAAGCCTGGCTGTCAGTGCGAGTGGAAGGTGGTGTCGATCTGGCTTCTGGAAAGTTTGATCCGCTCTTGCTGAGCGCCGATTGGAGCACGTGGGCCTCCTCATCCCTCCTTGCCCGCCTTGACCTCGCAACCGCTGTTGTGGAACAGATCACCCTAACAGGCCGGTGGGAGGGTGAAGCAAACGCGTTCACCTGGGAAATTCCATACAATCCTCCGGCAGGGCGGTTCGAACCGCTCACCTTCCAGGCAAACGGGAAAAGCGAGGCAGGGACTGCCGCTCTACGGGGCAGGTTCGACCTCATGGAGGGGAGATTCATTGAGTCAACGCTTGAGGTGAGTTTTTCGCTGCGGAAGCGGTGGAAAATCGGCTTCTCCGGCCACTACAGGCCGGAGAAAATCGAGGCAGCGCTTCAAACGGAGTTGCGCTCAGAGGCTGGGTGGGGAATTAGTCTAGGTGGCCGCTACGAGAAAGGCCAAGTAGGAATCTTGGATCCTAGCTTTGGCCTGTTTCGCGACCTGTGTGACTGCCTGAGACTCGGAATCGAAAGCCAATCTGAGCAGATCTGGTTCTACGCTTCGGTCCTCGCCTTTCCCGAGGCAATCCTTCGCTATGCCCCCACCGGCGCCGGCCTCAAAGTGGGGGAATAATCCGCTTGATCTTCTAGGTCAGCGGGTTTTTCAACTCACGCACTTGCCCCTGATTAGACTTCTTGCGATCAATAGGGTCTAATACCCAACTCCTACATTGATCACCAGCTAGGTAATCCCGGCCCTACGCGCTCCCAGGTCTTGTTATCTTCGCCAAAACCTTTTAACGACCTCCCCTTTTTGCCAAGTTCTTCTTGATTTTGTAAGATAAGGAGAAAAATGAACATCTCAAGAAAGATACTTGCTATATTATTCATCTTTTGGACGGTACTTGCATCCTTTGTTGCAGCAGAGATGTCATGCGAAGGTGATTTCACGTTCAAGACCACTTTGAAACAAGATGCGATCGATGTTGACACGACGATCGAATTCTCCCTGATCGAAGAAGCCTTTGAGCTGACTTCAACCTTGAAGGCCACTGAGAAGGGGTTTACATCGCTGAAGTTCGTCGCAGAAGCTGACTTCCCTCAGGATATTGAGGGTCGGTTTGAGGTCCTGCTCGGCAAAGAAGGCTTGAAATCCATCAAATTGAAAGGGATCGATCTTCCGCTGCGGAAAGCTCTCGTGGACCTCGAGACCTATTTCAAGCTCAAAGAAGCCCTCACGCTCTACCAGGTGACAGTCGATCTTGACGACCTAACCCTTGCCAAGTGCCCTGCTTCGGTCGATCTCGTCTTTCGGAAGGCTTACCTGCGCGCAAAGCTCACCCTCGACCGTGAGGACGATACTTCTAGCGTTCAGGGAATCTGGAAAGAAGGGAGCCTTTATGAGGGGAAAACAACGTGGACCCACAAGGCCGGCGACTGGTCGGTCAAGGAGGCGCTGACCTTCAAGCCCTGCTCTTCGCTTCCTCGCCCGGGGAAAGGCATCCTAACCGTGGACGGCGATCTGCTCGATTGGCTTTCCCTCAACGTTTCCTGCAAGCACACCTTTTCACAAGGAGGAATCGTGGTAGAAAAGCTCACTCCAACGGTCGAACTGGAGGCAGGAGCGTTTGAACTTCGCTGGAAGGGGACATACAGACCAGCGGCCACAACCTTCCATCTAGAGGCCTACACGCTGACCCTGGCCGAGGAGGCGGAGATCAACGATCTGTCAGCCGACACCGTCCTCAAAATCAATCAGGATGGGTTTTACAGCTTTTCGGTGCGACTTTCCCTCGACTTCTAGCTCTTCGGCGCGATGATCCGATCGATCAAGCCGTAGGTCTTGGCTTCCTCAGCGGACATGTAGTAATCTCGGTCTGTATCCTTGGTGATCTTTTTGACGGTCTGGCCCGTGTGCTCGGCCAAAGTCTTGTTAATCTGATCGCGCAGGCGGAGAAGTTCCTCGGTCTGGATCTTGACGTCGATCGCCTGGCCTTGCGCCCCACCGAAGACCTGGTGGATGAGAATACGCGAGTTGGGGAGCGCCGAGCGTTTTCCAGTGGTTCCGGCAGCGAGGAGGAGTGCCGCCATGCTGGCTGCCTGGCCAATACAGATCGTGGCCACGTCACACTGGACGTAGCGTATGGTGTCATAGATAGCAAAGCCGGCAGTGACCGAACCACCTGGGCAATTGATATACAGTTTGATGTCTTTCGACGGGTCCTTCGCCGCCAAGAACAACATCTGAGCCATAACCACGTTTGAAACCTCATCGTCGATCGGCTGGCGCAAGAAAACAATGCGGTCCTCCAGCAGACGCGAGTAGATGTCGTAGGTCCGCTCAGTGTGACCGGTGTGATCAATGACAAAGGGAATCTGCCCTCTCATCCTTCCTCCTTTGTGATCTTTGCCGTCTCGTATAGGAGATCAAGAACGCGGTCGTTCACCTTCTCGGCCCGGTAGCCCTCGAAACGGTCTTCCGCTTTGAGACGGGCGATGAAGCGGAGTGGGTTTTCTCCCTCCTCTTCAGCCTCAGTACTTGCGATCTTCTCAAGCTCAGCGTCATCGATCGCAATGCCTTCCTTTTCTGCAAGCTTCTGTAACGCGAGTTCGCGGCGAAGACGACGGATCACGAGCTCGCGGGAGTCGGCCATCACCTCCTCCTCGCTCTTTCCCTGGTTCTTAAGGTACTCGTCGAAGGAAAGGGGGGAACGGGGGTGCCCGAGGTTTCCCTTCAACCGTTCCAACTCCTCGGTAGCGACTCTCTCCACCAGTGCTTCCGGAAGGGGGAGCTTCGTTTGGTCAACGAGGCGATCGAGGAGGTTCAGTTTGGCCGTGCGCTTCTGCTTTTCAGCACGGGCCTTCTCCAACTTATTCTTAATATCCGTTTTCAGCGCGGCGAGGTCCTCGTAGCCCGCGTCCTTTGCCAACTCATCGTCCACCTCGGGGAGAATGACCTCCTTTAGGCCAAGGATCGACAACGTCGCGTGCGAGCGTTCCCCTTCGGAACGATTCAGCTCGATCTCAACGGTCTCTCCAACCTTGTGGCCAACGAGCGGTGCGGTGACCGGGTTGTCGATTTCCGCGCGGGCGTCCCACTCTTCCTCGCCCTCCTTCACACGGATGATGTCCCCCTCATTGACTATCTCCCCCTCCTTGGGGGCAAGCGCGGCGTATTGACGACGGACCTCCTCCAACGTGGCCTGTACGTCCTCGTCGGTGACCTGCGGTTCCGGTTTGATGGTAAGCTCAAGGCCACGATACTCGGGAAGGTCAACGTCGGGGAGCACAGAGAAGCTCGCCTCGAATACTAACGGACCACCTTCGTCGAAGGAGACCCCACTTACGGTCGGTGGGGTGATCGGGCGAAGGGCAAGCTCCGACAGTGCCTTGGACAGGTGTTCCTCTTCCAGTGCCTTTTGCGCCTCCTCGAGGAACATCTCGCGGCCGAAGCGAGAGTCGAGGAAGGCTCTCGGCACGCGCCCTTTCCGAAAGCCAGGGATCTTCGCCTCCCGGCCGTAGCGGCGGTAGATTGCGTCGATCCCATCCCTCACCACCGGTGCCTCCACGGTCACCTGGACGGTCACTTCGGTCGCAGAGCGCTCCTTAATAGCGTAGTTAGTGTTTCGGTCGGTCAACGAAATCGTCTCCGTATCAAGCGTTGGTGCCGGGATTATACGAAAGGGATCGGGTTCCTAGCAAGATACGCTCGTTAGCTCGCAAGCGCAGCGAGCCATCGGATCCCGAGAAGCCCCCTCCACAGGCCGCTCGTCAGATTAAGCAGGCCGCTGACCCCGCCGAGAAGGATGAGCGCAAGGAGAATCAAGAACCCGTACCGTTCAAGCTGCAGCATTACTCTTTTTCCCTCCGGAGGCAAAAAATAAGTCAGGACCCGCGATCCATCGAGCGGCGGGATCGGGATCATGTTAAACACAGCGAGGATGACGTTGATGATGACGAAAAAGCCAAACAGGTAGAAGACGGCCTGAAGAAGATAGGCTCCGAACGTCCGCTCATAGAAGAGGAGCGAGTCCGGAACCACAGCCAAAACGGGTCGACCGATTCCCGCAGTGACAAGAGCAAGGCCGAGATTCGTCACGGGCCCGGAGATCGCGACGTACAGCATCCCCTTAAACGGCTTGCGGAAGTAATTGGGGTTGATCGGAACAGGCTTTGCCCAGCCGAAGAGGAACCGAGAACCCATAACCACTAAGGCAAGGGGTACGAGGATCGTGCCGATCAAATCGACGTGTGCGAGTGGGTTCAGAGTCAATCGGCCGCGCACCTTGGGAGTGGGATCCCCCAAACGGTAAGCGACGTAGCCGTGTGACACCTCGTGGAAGACGATTGCGGCAAACACGGCAACGAGCGAGAGAGCGATGTTGAGGATATCTCCAATATTCACGGCAGGTCCCCCTTTCGTGTCGGCTCCACCGTGAGTGTATCCTCTTGAGTGAGGATTACCAATCCGGGTGGAGACCCCTTGGGCTTTCGAACGTGCTTGGCTAGAGCAGTGCTCACCTGGACCCTCTTTGCTCCCTTTGCTTTGGAGAACTGGGCAGCGAGACGGGCTGCTTCCTCGATCACG
>CAZOUO010000129.1:0-7114 GCA_964582975.1 uncultured Thermotogae bacterium
GGTATTCGAAATGCGCCGACGTAGCCAAGCTTCCAGGTATTGGTCAACGCCCCGGCCATGAGGCCGTTGAGATAGTAGATCTGGTAGAAATCGGCCATGTACGTCATCTCGTTGGGGGCGCGCAAGAATCCAGAACAGTGCCCGAAGATCTTGTCCGGGTAGCGGGCCGCTGCGGCAGCCGTTCCATCGATGAAGCCGAAACTGGTCGTGAACACGACATCGCAGTTCTCGTTCACGATCAGATTGTCGATGTAGCCTTCAACCTCTCCCTCGGGAACGCTCTCAATGAACACGGTCTCAAGCCACGGGAACGTGTCCTCGCAGATCAGTCGGGCAGCGTTGTGCGCGTGACTCCACCCGTAGTCTCCAATTGGACCTACATAGATGAACCCCGCCTTGAGCGGCTCTCCCGGCACGTACTCCGCGGCGGTCACTGCACCGCAAAGGCCACCGATGACCGCCAACGTCAGAATAGCGACAATCGTGAATCTCACCTTCATGTCTCCCTCCTTTTTCGCTTGCCTCTAGTCACACCGATTGCCTTGTCTTGTAGAGTGAGCCTTCCTCCTCTCACCTCCTTTCCTACCAGTTTAGTCCTCCCCTCTGGTATAGGGCAAGGTGAGCGCTGCCGGCGCGCCCATTTTCTTGCGTAGCGTTCCTTTGGCCACCACGATCAGAACCAGGATGGCGAAGGCATACGGCATCGCTCTTAGCAGTTCGGGCGGCAGCCACGGCTGCAACCGAAACGACAGATGGAAAAGAGCGGCGAACAGGTAGGCTCCCACCAAGCCGATTGCCGGATTCCAGAAGGCAAAGATCGTCAACGCAATGACAATCCACCCCATCCCTGCTGTCATACCTTCCGTCCACGCCGGGCGATAGGCCACAGAGAGATACCCTCCTGCAACGCCGGCCAGGGTTCCACCGAGAAAAACACACAGATAGCGCACGAGGTTAACATTAATTCCCAAGGAGTCTGCGGTAGCAGGACTCTCTCCCACCGAGCGGATGGTGATGCCAGTCTTGGTCCGATACAGAACGTACCAGAACAACGGAACGAGAAGAATCGTGAGATAGACGATCAGGTTTTGTCCGTCAAACAGAATCGGTCCCAAGATCGGGATCTCGGAGAGAATTGGGACGGTGATCTTTCCGAGAGGAACCAAAAGGGGCTTTCCTTCCCAACCGCGGCCGAGCACACCGGAGAGGCCAAGACCGAGCATGGTCAAGGCAAGCCCAGAGACTACCTGGTTCGCTTTCAACGTGACGCAGGCAAAAGCGTGGATCAGAGAAAAGACGCCTCCAACGACTGCAGCAGCAAGGATCCCAAGCCACGGATTGTTTGTGGAATAGGCCACGGCAAAGGCAGAGTAGGCGCCCATGATCATCATTCCCTCTACACCCAGATTCAGCACGCCCGAGCGTTCCGCGTAGATCTCGCCGAGTGTGCTCAAAAGAAGCGGCGTTCCGTATGCGAGCATCCGGCTGAACGTCGCGACCAGCCACGTCTCCCAGCCCATCACCGTCTCCTCAACGAGATTTTGTAGCGCATGAGAATCTCACTTCCGATGAGAAAGAACATGATCAGTCCGTTGAACACGTTGATCAGCTGAAACGGAAGCCGCAGCGATACCTTGATCACGTCTCCTCCCGCCATGAGAACACCGAAGAAACACGCTGTTCCGATCACGGCCAACGGATTCCGCCGGGCGAGCCTGGCAACGATGATCGCCGTGTACCCGTATCCCATCGAGATGTGCGTGGCGCTACGCAGCATGCCGTGAATTCCTGCCATTTCGCCGACCCCTGCCAGTCCGGCCAATCCTCCAGAAATCAGCATGACAAGTAGCGTGGTCTTGAGCTGACTTATTCCGGCAAAGCGGGCCGCGTCCGGGTTCTCCCCCACCACTTTGATCTCAAATCCTTGGCGCGTGCGGGAAAGCAAGATGTACGCCACAACCGCAAGGACAACTCCCAAGACCAGGGTGGGCCAATGAATGCGAGTCCCGGGGATAAGCGACAGCCTCGCGGCCTGAGGGAATTTGTCAGTGTATGCGAATCCCCGCATTTGGCTTCCCTTCCAAGGCCCGTGGATGAGCCATTCCACGATGTAAATGGCGATGTAGTTCATCATCAACGTCGTGATCACGTCGTTAATTCCCAGCCGGGCTTTAAGGGCAGCGGGGACGAGACCCCAAAGAGCCCCTGCAAGAAAGCCCGCGATGAACATCGCGGGAAGAAGAAGCCCGGCAGGAAGACCCGAAAACAAGGCCACACCGGTCGCTGCTACGGCCCCCACCAAAAGCTGTCCTTCTGCACCGATGTTCCAGAACAGAGCGCGAAAGGCGATGGCTAGTCCCACCCCACACAGCAGAAGCGGAATAGTCCTGCGCACTGTCTCCGTCAGACCGAGTTTGCTTCCAAGCGCCCCACGAATGATCAGGTGATAGGCCCGAATGGGAGAAACCCCGTAGGCCTGAAAGAAGATCCCGGCAACGACAAGTGCCGCCAAAACAGCGAGGACCGAGACAAGCAGTACCGTCCTTCCCGAGGGAACAGGTCGCCGTTCGATCGTGAACGTCGGCAGCTTCACGCTGTCCGGCTTTCAACGCGTTTTGAACCGGCCATCATCAGCCCGATTTCCCTGATATCAGCGCCGCCCGCATCGACAATTCCCATCACTTCTCCACCGAACATGACAAGGATGCGATCGGAGAGCGTCATGATCTCCTCGAGATCCTCCGAGATTAGCAAAATCCCGGCACCTCGATCGCGCTGTTTCAAAAGCACCTGCCTTATCTGTTCTGTGGCACCAACATCGAGGCCGTAGGTCGGATGCGCTGCAACGACCAATCTTGGCTCGCCACACAGTTCCCGGGCGAGAACCATCCGCTGGATATTCCCTCCGGACAGAAGCTTCGCCGCCGTTCGGTCATTAGGAGCCATGATCGTGTACTCCTTCATCGCTCGGCAGGCGTTCTGATAAGCCGCGTTCTGATCAAGAAAGCCCCACCGACAAAACGGTCGACGACGATAGGTCTTCAGAATGAGGTTCTCGCGAATGTTCATATTGGGAACCGTTCCCATACGAATGCGCTTGGTGGGAACGTGAGCCACCCCGAGGTCAGCGATCTCTCGTGCCGAACATTCCACAAGATCGTTCGATTCCAGGATGGCCTTTCCTCGCACCGCCCGACGGAGTCCGGTGAGAACTTCGGAAAGCTCTTGCTGCCCATTGCCGGATACGCCAGCGATACCGAGGATCTCTCCTTCATGGAGATCGAACGACACGCCACGCAACGCGGGAAGACCTCGATCGTTCAGTACGTGGAGGTCTCTGACCTCAAGGAGCCTCTCGCCCCGCGTACAGGGTGGTTTCTCCAATCGAAAGACCACCTCACGCCCGACCATCAGCTTCGCGAGTGACGGCTTGTCCGTCTCCGCGGTCGGAACGGTCGCCACGACCTTGCCCTGGCGCAACACCGTCACCCTGTCACTGACCTGCATCACCTCGTCGAGCTTGTGGGTGATGAAAATGATCGTCAATCCATCATCGACGAGCGTGCGCAGCGTGGCGAACAACTGATCGACTTCCTGCGGGGTGAGAACACTGGTCGGTTCATCCATAATCAGGATGTCCACCTCTCGGTACAGGGCCTTGATGATCTCCACTCGTTGCTGCTGGCCGACGGAGAGCTGCCAGATCTTTGCTTGCGGGTCGATTTGGAGACCGTATTCGAAAGCAATCTTCTCGATTTTCTTTCGCGTCTGGCGAAAGTTAAGAAAAGGCCCTCTCCCCTCGTCCAACCCGAGAACGACGTTTTCCTCTACAGACAGTGTCGGAACAAGCCGGAAATGCTGGTGCACCATGCCGATGCCTTGGTCAAGGGCAACTCGAGGCGAGGTCATTTTGATGGGACGACCATCGAGGAAAATCTCTCCAGCATCGGGCTGGTAGAGTCCATACAGAATCCGCATAAGGGTCGTCTTGCCAGCCCCGTTCTCGCCAAGCAAGCAATGGATCTCCCCGCGCTGGATCTCAAGATCGATTCCATCGTTGGCAACAACACCCGGAAAGCGCTTAACGATCCCTCGAAGCTGTATCACATGATCTGCTGAGGTATCCAGAGTTCCTCCGTCCCCCCTGCAGCGCTACTCCGACGTGACACCATTTGGAAGCCTTATGTTAGAATCGCCTTCCGGCTCTGTCAACCAAGAAAAAGAGTAGCTCTACGAAACACCAATTGACTCGAAGAGGCACGTCCCAGTATGCACCGCGTTGCATTCCGAAGTGATAGAAACGACAATCCGTTCCTCTATCGATCCAACGCCGTTCTCGCCTCCTCGGCCACCAATCCGCATATCTTTGCAGCATCGCCCACGTAATCCTGTACACGCATCGCTTTGAGCTTGGCTTTGACGGAATCGGCCACCTCGAGGCCATCGACGAAGCGATGCAGATCCTCCAGCGAGACCTTCTGTCCTCGAGTGAGTTCCTTGAGCAGTGTGTACGGATCTTCGATCTGCGTGGTCCGCAGGATCGTTTGATAGGCCTCGGCAAGCACCTCTGGAGTATCTTGCAGGTCGCGCCTGCTCGCTTCCTCGTCGAGTGCGAGCTTCCCCAACCCTGTGAGGGTCTCCGTCATGGCAAGGTGCGCGTGAGCAAGGGCAACCCCGACATTCCGGGTCATCGTACTGTCGGAGAGATCCCGTTGCATCCGCGATTGCGTCAGATTATCAGCCAGCGTTGACAGGAGGGTATTCGAGAGGGTCAAGTTCCCTTCGCTATTTTCGAAGTTAATCGGGCTGACCTTGTGCGGCATCGTGGAGGAGCTGACTTCCCCTTCTTGCGGCATCAGCCTAAACCAACCCCGTGAGATGTAGGCCCACAAGTCGCGATCCATATCGAGCACGATACAGTTGACCCGTTTTGTCAGACTGAAATACTCGCTCCAGGTGTCATGATCCTCGATCTGAGTGGTGCACAGGTTTGCGTCGAATCCCAAGCCTTCGACGAACTGCCGGGAGAACGCGATCCAATCATGCTCGGGAAAGGCGGCCATCAGGGCGGAGTAGTTCCCGGTGGCTCCGTTGAGCTTTCCGCGAAACTGGAATTGCTTCAGGCTTTGATATTGTCGGAGCAGCCGCGCCAGGAAGACCGCGAACTCTTTGCCTACCGTAGTCGGCGAGGCGGCCTGTCCGTGTGTCCTGGCTGGAAATGGAACCGCGCACCACTTGTCGACCATCTCAGTCAGCTTCTCCAAAATCTGCTTTAAGAGTGGAAGTTGTTGCTCGGTGCGAAAGGCGTTGAAAAGCCTGGTATAGGCAAGGTTGTTGATGTCTTCGGAGGTGAGTCCAAAATGGATCAGATTGGGGTTTTCTAGCTGCAGGCACTCGCGCAAGAACAGCTCACAGGACTTCACATCTTGGTTAACCCTCTCCTCAATCGCCTTGATGCGAGTGAAGTCATCCTCGGTGAAGGTTTTTCTTGCCCTCTCTAGTCTCTGTTTCTCTTTCTTGGTTAGCGCCGTGAACAGGCCCGTTTCATCTAGAGCTTCGACGTATCTGACCTCCACAAAGCATCGCGCCCTCGCGAGCGCGTACTCGGAGAAGTAGTCGGACAGATGCCCAATCCGCCTATAGTACCGGCCGTCTAGCGGTGAAATCTCGGCTTTCATTTGATCCACCTCGAACTGTCCTGTTCAGCCAAAGACACTTTCAGCTCCACGATATCTTGGGGGAATCAATCGTGCAACTACCGAGAGTGAAACGCTCGCATAAATCTGAAGTCAGTGCTTGAAATGCCGCACCCCGGTCATCACCATCGCCACACCCAGATCGTTGGCGCGACGGATGACCACCTCGTCTCGGACGGATCCGCCGGGTTGAAAGACCGTCTTTATCCCTGCTTTCGCGGCAAGTTCCACCGTATCCGGGAACGGGAGAAAGGCATCCGAGACCAGGATCGCAGCGCCCAATTGATCCCGGACGTATTGCTCGACTCCGGCGGGCGCGCCGCGATACTCGTCGCGCAGGTTGGCAGCGGCTCGATCGAGAGCGAGTTTTGCGGAGACGACGCGATTGGGCTGCCCGGCGCCCATTCCCAGAAGCTGGAAGGTGTGCTCATCGAAACGGCGCACGATCACGATCGTGTTGCTCTTGATCTGTCGCACGGCTTTCAGGCCGAACTGCAACAAGGCAACAAGCGGACTCCCTGACGCTAGGCCATCGGACGGAGCCGCCTCGGTCACGCATTCGAGCGTGTCGAACAAGCGATCATCCGCAGTCTGCACGAGGCAGACCCCACCCAGTACTCTGAACCCCCGGCCGGGTTGAAGCTTTCCCGGATCGAAGCGAATCACCCGCAACGCGTCGCGTCGCTGCAGGTAAGAAAGGGTGTCCGGGCCAAACTTTGGAGCGATCACCACCTCCACGAACTTGCGCACCTCCCGATCCGCGGCGGTGAGATTGAGAAACTCAGCAGTCTTTCTCTCCAACGGGGAGTTAAACGCGATCACGGAGCCGAACGCGGACACCGGGTCACCGGCCCAAGCCAGCTCGAACCCCTTTCGTTGATCCGGACATTCGCTCAAGCCACAGGGGTTCGTGTGCTTGATGACGGCGCAGCCGTGCGGGCGAAGATCCCGCACTGCCTCCACGGCGCTTGCGATGTCGACGATGTTGTTGTAGGAGAGCTTCTTGCCGCCGAGCACTTCCATGTCGAACAAAGAGTTCACCACGCCACGTTCACGGAACAGATAGGCGTCCTGGTGCCAATTCTCGCCGTAGCGCAGCTTCGTGCCGTCAGAGAATCCCAGTCGAAGCGACGTGTTTCCGTTCCGCTCATCCATGGCCTGCGCGATCGCGGCATCGTAATCGGCCGTGGTGTTGAACGCCTTGCCCATGAGTCGAGCCCGTGTCTCAAGGGACAGCGCCCCATCATGGGTGTCGAGTTCCTCGATGATCGCCGGATAGTCGGCGGGATCTGTTACAACCGCGACGAAGTTGTAGTTCTTTGCTCCCGCCCGGATCATGGACGGCCCACCCATGTCGATGTTTACGATCAACACGTCCATCTCGGCTGCCGCGTCTCTGACTTGTTGAAACGGATACA
>CAZOUO010000130.1:0-7085 GCA_964582975.1 uncultured Thermotogae bacterium
CGTATTGCCTTCGTTGCTCTCGATGGTGTAGGGGCCGGTTCCCGAATCGTTGCCTTCGTAGAACCAGTCGCGGTCGGAGTAGTCTGGGTCGAAGATGTGCGCGCAGTAGGCCGCCGAAGCGGCGATGTCGAGCGGCGCAGGATAGCTGAGATGGAACACGACCGTGTGCTTGTCCTTTGCTTCGATCGACTCTACCGGATCCCAGATGTAGAAAGCCCCTTTTTCGCCGGCGATGGTCCGATCGATGGAGAACTTCACCGCCTCTGCGTCCATCTCTCCACCGGTGTGGAACTGCACGCCTTTTCTCAAGTGGAAGGTCCACGTCAGCCCGTCTGTCGAGCTCTCGTAGCTCGTCGCCAGTACAGGCGTAAACTCACCCGTAACCGAATCGTAGCGCACGAGGGTCTCGTAGATGTTGTTCATGACGATGACCTCGTTGGAGAATCCTTCACTGGGGTCCCAGAAGACCACGACCTCGCTGGAATTTACGTAGACACCGACTTGAGGCTCCTGGGCTGAGACGATGGTGACGAAAGCGAGAAGCGAAACCACCAGCACGAAAAACACGACTCCACCATACCGAGTTGCTTTGCTAAGCATTCTCATCCCTCCTTACTTGTATGCTTGAGTGACCGTTTCCTCTTTTGTGCTTTTGTCATCACCTCCTTTCTTAGTCTCTTTTTTAGTCAGTCAATACCCCCTTATCTTGTCGTATGAGGCGGATAGATACAACCCCCCTCGATGGTGCTGCAAACCCAACTTAACGAGAAGCTCTGCCATCTTGAAGGTCGTTGCCGCCGGTTCAACCAAGGGGACCGAAAGCTGCTCGCGGACATTCTGAGCTAAGGTGGCCATTCCAGTGCAGCCCAGGACGATGGTCTCTGCTCCGTCCCGCTCGACGGAGCCCTTCGCCGCTTCGACGATCTGGGCGGTAGTTTCTACAGGATCCCTCTCCAGGCCCAATACTGGAATATCGATGCCGATGGCGGATGCTAGCCTTGATTCAATGCCAAGTTTCCTTGCCTGCCACCGCACCCAGGGGGCCGTATTGGGCAGGATAGAGATCACGGAAAAGGTCGCCCCCAGATGGAGGGCGACCGACATCGACGTCTCCGCCGGACCGAGGACGACTTTGTCGGTGATCTCCCTGGCGGCATCGACAGCCGGATCCGCAAAGCAGTTGATCATGATCGCATCAACATCTTCGTGCGTCTCCCTAACCAGCCGCAAGATCTCAGGTCCGGCATAGATAACGTCGTGAAAGGTCTCGATCGACGTGGGCCCTTTTTCGAGCCCCATCACCTCTACGTCTGTTTCCGAATCGGCGAGTCGTTGGAAGTATTCCTCATCGCCTTTGAGCAGCTCTTGACTGACGACAGGGCTGATGACCGAGATTCTCATGAATCCCTCCTTTTCACTGTATGCATTCACTTAAGGTCCAAGCCAACAACGATCGGACTAGAATGACCGGCGTTCCCGTGATCTTTCTTACCTGGTTTTTCATCTCCAGGTCGTAGCCGAAGCAATCCATAACCACAAGAGCAACTTCTTCCTTCAACCGGTTGGCGGCGCCGGTGATTGCTTCCTTTTCACCGTATGGGGAGGCTCCCACTCCGATCGGCGAAAAGCCCAAGCGTTGGTAGGCTTCTGTAGCGACGCCCACCTGCTTTTCCGAAGGCACCATCACCCCAAGTTTGCCGCTTAAAAAGATTGACGAAAGCACACCGGACAGAAGTCTGGCTGGGATAATCAACGGGCTTTCGGAGTGAAACGGCGCAAACTCACCCGAACAGAGCAGCGCAATGACGTCTGCACCTTCGCGGTCAAGCTCCGAAATTGCCTGTCCCAATCTTGGCCGAATGAGGTTTTTGTCTACTGTCACCTCTGTGCCATTCCGCAGCCTGGTTACTAGGAAATCTTTCCCTGCTCTGGGGGAAAGGCTTGTGATCTCGTCTGAAGCTAGGCCATCGAGTGCGCCCTTTTCCAGAAAAGTGACCTCGCGCAAATTGTTAGCACCGCAAACGAGTCTACTGATCTCCGGGACTACATCGGATCTTGGAGACTGGCCGATTGTCACTACGCCAATTTTCCTCATGTTGGTTCTCTTTAATTACCGCTTGGGAATGCTAAAACACCGCTTACTCTGCGCAAGCCGCATATCGATCAGATCCTCGCAAAGCTTCAGTGCCGCAATTCCGGGGACAACAACCGGTACGCCTAATGCTGAGATTTCTTCAGTCAGGACAAGGATACTGCCGCAACCAAGCACGATGACATCAGCCCCATCACCTTCCACGGCTTTTTGGGCCTCCTCAAGCAATCTCCTGCCTTGCGTGTCTCTTCCCTTATCTAGTTCCAAAATAGGGATCGCTACCGAGCGCACTGAGGCGCATTTGTCGGCAAAGCCATAGAGCTTCACCAAGTCCTTGATGTCAGTAAACGTGCAATCCGGGGGCCCTGCACTGATGATGGAGAATTTGGCTCCGAGCAGAGAAGCGATGTGAAAACTCGCCTCGCTGAGCCCAACGACAGGGATGTTTAGGCGCTCCTTGGCTGCCCGCAGCCCCGGATCGTCAAAACAATAATCGATCACCCCATTGTACCCCTCTTGCTCGGCCCTCTCCGCCTCACGAACGAAGGACGTCGCGGCCCAGACTTCGTCATAACAACACTCGATCGCCTTCGGGCCCTCCTCGATGTTTACGACATCAATCTTCGTGTTCGCGTCCTTATAATCCTCGAGCAGGTTCTTCACAGGGTGGTTCCACGCATCGGTGGAGACTGGAACCACAACTTTGATTCTCTTTTCCCTCAACTTGTTCTTCACACACGCCCCTTTCCTGTTGTTCCTATAACTTCGCCCCTTCAAGCTGCCACTTCAAAATCTCTTCTTTGGGCGGAGTTTCATCGACGCCGATCTTGCTGTGTGTCCAACCGAATCGCTCCTTGAGCTCCACCAAGAATTCGGCAGACTTCACCGCGGGAATTCCCGGATCAATAATGGGGACCCCAAAGTCACCTTGTAATCGTTCGTAGAAACCGTGTGCTCCGGTGCAGCCCAGGATAAGAACTTCGGCCCTATCGTTTACAATCGCTTCTTCGGCCGCTTCCCTGAGGCGTCTGAGGGTGGCCTCTTTGTCTTGCTGCAGCTCGAGCACACCGATCTCGACCGATTTGAAAGACGCTAGTCTGTTTCGCAATCCCGCATTCTCGAGACGGGTTTCCATCTCAGGAATGGCATTCTTATGGGTCACCAGAACTGAGAACCTGTTACCTAGGGTGACAGCGATGTGTGTCGATGCCTCGCCGGAACCTACGATGAGAGTCCGTTCGGCTATTTCTCCACCTTCCCCCACGCCGGGGTCCAAGAAGCAACCGACAATGACCGCATCGAAGCCTTCTTGCTCGGCCTGTTTGATCATGGCAAGAAGTTGCGTCAGGATAGCAGCCTAGGTCTTTCCCAGTTTCGCTGCGAGCAAAGCAAGCTCTTTATCAACGACGTGGCCTTCGTCGAGCATCTGTTCACCGTCGAGCCAGGCGGACGTATTGAGGCAAACCCCATCCGTGTGGGACGCAGCGGGTATCCCATCTGGGGCAATCACACAGGAGCCAATATTGCCGAGACCCCACTCGGTAACGCCCCAAACTCGCTCGTCTTCTACGACGTTCCCTGTGAGCTTGGCACCGGGATGGAACCCCCAACACACGTGCGCGATGTGGAACATCCGCGGATCATCGAAGCTTGCGAGCCACTGCTCGAACTCTCTAGCCTGTGCCCCACCTTCGATCTTGGCCACTTTTCCCTTGTCGATGGTCAGGCGAACCGGCTCCTCCAGCTTACCGCACGGGGGGCAAATTGAGCCGTCAAAGACGATGGTCCCATTGATCGTCTCCAACGCCGGCGGCCACCCAACTTGTCCACCCAGCATGTAAACGCCGGGGGTGTCAGCGTAGCCGTTGTCCCAGCCGAGGAGATAGTGGGGGTCGGTGGACATATCGAATTCCACATCGGTCCCTGCTAGAGTGGTCCAGCGCATGTGCTTGGCGGCCTTGGTCAGTTCGTACACCTTCTTTAGGAATTCGGTCAGTGCTGGATAGTCTACCCGGCCGACTAGGCGAATCATCATATCCACATCCATGCCACAAAGACACAGATACCGCAGCTTCGTATTCTCCTTCACCACGCGCTCATAGGGCGTCGAATAGAGCAGCCATTGATTGTTGTACTCGACCCACGCATCCGCCCCGCTGAGTGCTCCGGTGAGGGATTCGATGGGCAGCATCGGGTCGGCTGCCATTCCCACCCCCAATGGCGATGCAAGCCAGATCACCATCGGTTTGGCACCGATTGCGAATGCTGCTCTGGCCGTAGCATCGACGACCCGGGGATCACTCTCCGTGTCCGCCGTGATGACAAACGTCTCACCGACGTTGAGCTTAAACAGCTCCCGGGCAAGGATATCGGCTGCTTTGCCTAGTTCATACTCATATAGAAACATCCTTATGCGACCTCCTGTAGTTAAGGTTTTTTGTTAGCTTTTACTGTACATTGTACCAACAACTCCAGCCCGCGAAGGGCGAACTTGCTCACGAAAGCCGGACCCAAGCCTTTGTTCCTGATCATTCTTTCATCAGCTGGATATCCAATTCCAGCTGCCAACTCCAGTTCTTTGCCTCTCAGTTTCAACTATAGCCGGGGCCAGCCTCGCGAATCAAAATTGACCTCGCAAGACTGGCGCATTATCGTTTCGTCACGAGCCAAAGGAAATGATTGAGCATTTGCAGGTCGGAACGATAATTGTATTAGTTACTGTGTTTGTCGTTTTGGGTTTGCTGTTCGTAAGCCAGCAAGCGCCTGTTACCACGTCGATCCCTTTCCAGCCTGCAGAACTCTCTGAGGCAGAACAGACGCTGCTCCTTCAGCTTGCCCGTTTGGAATTGGAGGCGGTGTTAAACGGCCAGCCCCGACCTGTAGTTGAGCCAGACAGTCTCCCGCCCAGGTTGGCACGGGAGGGGAGCTGCTTTGTCAGCCTTTACAAAGACGACCGGCTGCGCGGCTGCATGATCGATGACTTCCGGCCACACGAATCCCTTGTTCGAAACGTGTTGCGAAATGTGGTGTTGGCGGCAACAGGGGATGACCGATTCCCGCCAGTGACCACCAACGAACTTCCGGACATTCGGATCGAAATCAGCGTGCTGGGAGCCCTGCAGGAACTAAGTTTTGAGTCATCGCAAGAGCTTTTGCAGAAGCTTTCCCCGGGCAACGATGGTGTCGTTCTCACCACATCAACTGGGCAGTCAGTCTATCTGCCTTGGGTGTGGGAGATTTTCCCGGAGCCAGAAGTCTTCCTTGCGCGGTTGTGTGAGAAGCAGAGTGCCCCAGCTGACTGCTGGCAGAGGAAACCTCTGCCCAAAGTGGAGCTCTTTCGCGTGACACACTTCTCCGAAGCCGATCTCGAATCATAAGCAAGGCTTTCCTGGTAATGGTCCAGCAACGATTGACGTAATTGATCCACCGGATTACTCTATACTTGAAGAGGAATGCTCTGACTGAAAGTGCGGGTCGGAAGGAGTGTCATGGCGATCAAGGAGCGGCTCTACGCGAGCGTGATCAGCTGGGGAGGTTGGACCTTTTGTGTCATCTCCTCGAAGACGGGTGTGCGCTATGTCGATCTGCGGAAGCGAAGCGTGGAGGATCTGTCGCGGCTCCTCAAAGGAACGATCACACCCGATGATCGCCACAATGAAACAGTTCTCGATCAACTCCACGAATACCTCGAGGGCCAGCGGAGGACGTTCGACGTGCCACTTGACCTGCGCGGGACTCCGTTTCAGGAGGCCGTCTGGAATCAACTGTTGAAGATCCCTTACGGGGAGACTCGATCCTACGCCAAGGTTGCTGCGTTGATCGGCCGTCCAACCGCATTGCGCGCCGTGGGCGGGGCCGTGGCAGCGAATCCAATCTCGCTCATTGTTCCATGCCACCGAGTGATCGGCAAAGATGGCTCGCTTGTCGGCTACGGCGGTGGGCTTCCTTTAAAGGAGCGACTCCTCGCCCTGGAACAGGGTAGTCTCGATCTCTAGCTAATCGTCCTTGTGGTGCGAAGCGAGTTCCGGCGCATCGGGTTCGACGTGGGTCATCACGTTCACCGGGCGGCGGCAGGCCGCTGTGACGGCTTCTTCGATACGCATTGAGATCTTGTGGCCCTCAAAAAGGGACAGTTCCGGGTCAACCAGGACATGCAGGTCGATGAAGACCTCTCTTCCCACACGGCGGGTTCGAAGCTGATGCCATTCCCTGACACCAGGAACACTCTCGATGGCCTCGTCGATCATCGCCACTTCCTGCGCGGACAATCCGCCTTCACTCAGCTCATGAAGGACGTTGACAAACGTCTTTCCGCCGGAGACAACGACCATCAATCCCACGAGGATTCCTGCAACCTGATCCGCATGGCCCCAGCCGACGAGGCTGCCCACTCCTCCGGCAAGAACGGCCACGGAGGAGAGGGCATCGGAGCGGTGATGCCACGCGTTGGCATGGAGAGCGGGACTGCCAACCTCGTGGGCAACTCGGACAGTACGCCGATAGATCCACTCTTTGCTCAGGATTGAGACGAAGGCAACTACGAGCACCGCAATACCAGGATAGGTATGTTGACGCGCATAGAGCGCCGCACCTGCCTCCCACGCGATGTAAAGCCCTACCAGCACAAGGCCACCGGCTACCAATCCGCCGGCGAGGGTTTCGAAGCGGCCGTGGCCGTACGGGTGACTTCGATCGGCCTTTCGCCCGCTCAAGTGGATTCCTCCTAGGACCACTAGATCCGTGGCCACATCGGAGCCCGAGTGAATCCCATCGGCGATGAGGGCCACTGACCCGGTCAACAATCCACTGACCAGTTTCGCAATGAGTAACAGGATGTTGATTAGGATCCCAACCAGCGTGACGCGGACCCCGGAATCGGTCCCCATATGATTCCCTGCAGAAGGGGCGATCATGGACTCAAAGTCTAGGGGATCGCAAGGAAAAGTAAAACCAGGCGGCGACCTACTCTCCCAGCCCCTCGCAAGGCTAGTAC
>CAZOUO010000131.1:0-7055 GCA_964582975.1 uncultured Thermotogae bacterium
CGGATGTCAGCACCATCATTCACTACTCCCAAGAGACCGTTGACGTGCTCGACATGCGGCTGGGAGCGCTTACGTCTCGGCGACTATCTGAACTGAACAACCCCCTTCTAAGAACGATCTGCTCAGTCGTTGACCCTGAGGGGACACTGAGCGAGCCGGTTTCCACACTTTTGCCTGGGAGACGCTATATCGCCTCATTCAACCGCTTCATTGAAAAGAACACGACGATGCCCTTCACTCCGCTTGTCCGCGACCTTCTCTTAAGCCTTCAGGGGCTCTTTGATCTACCGATTGATTTCGAGTTTGCAGTTGATTTTCCTTTCTCCAAAGATGGCGGCAAGAGTCCTCTGCTCTACTTGCTTCAGGCAAGGCCACTTGGAGGGCGTCCTGAACACCGACGCATTCACATCCCCAACTCATCCCTGAGGGAGACACTCCTTATATGTCACCAGGTATTGGGAAACGGGGAACAGACAGGAATTCGCCATTTAATTTTCGTAGATCCTCACACCTATCGGGCAGAGGATGCCTATTGCATCGCGCGCCAGGTGGGACAGATTGACCAGGAGCTGGGAGACGAAGCGTATATCTTGATGGGACCAGGAAGATGGGGAACCTCCAACCCACAATGTGGCGTGCCTGTCCAATACAATGAGATTACGGGTGCCACAGTGATTGTGGAGATGGCCACGGAATCCTTCGCTCCTGAACTCTCCTATGGGACGCATTTCTACGCTGACATGGTGGCAAGCGATGCGCTATACCTCCCCTTTCGTGAGGAACAGGGCGACCGTTTCAACCGCGAGCTGCTCAGCTGCCAGCAGGTGCTCTTCGCCGATCCCTATGTAACGCACTTCCGGATTGACGAAGGCCTGGATGTATACGCCGATGGGGAAGGCAAAAAGGGCGTGATCGTGCGTCACAGCTGAAGAATGAGCCTACGGCTAAAGCCTTTGCTACACGAATGGACACTCTTTCACCTGTTCGACAGAGATAGCGAACAGACGCTCCTTTAATGCCGTGTGCTATTCAAATAGGTCTACTAGGTAGAGAAGGATCGAATCCACCGGTCGTGGCTCGCGCAAGGCATCCTCGAGGCTTACGGCCTCGATCTTCGTGCCGTGCAGTGCGGTCATCACGTCGAAGCGCCCTTCCAGGGCGAACTCAATCGCCGCGGCCCCAAAGCGGGTGGCGAGAATGCGATCGAAAGGAGAGGGGCTCCCACCCCGTTGCAGATAGGCGAGATTGGTCACGCGTACGGGGATCTTCATCCGCTCGGCGAGTTGATTGGCGAGGTACTGCCCCACACCACCGAGACGAACATGGCCGAAGGCGTCCACCTCGGCCTCCGCGACAACTTGGTCTTCGAGGCCTGCAGGCCTGGCCCCCTCGGCAATGATCACGATGGAGAAATGCTTCTTCCGCGCTTGTCGGTGAAGGATCTTGCGATGGACCGTTTCCACGTCGAACTCCCGCTCCGGGATGATAATCACGTCGGCCCCACCAGCAATTCCTCCCATCAGGCTCAACCAGCCACTGTCCCGGCCCATCACCTCCAGGACAAGGACACGATGATGGGAAAAAGCTGTGGTGTGGAGGCGGTCCAGTGCGTCTGTGATCACTTCCAACGCGGATGAGAAGCCGATGCAGTAGTCGGTCATGGCAATATCGTTGTCGATCGTCTGAGGGATTCCGATCGCCTTGACGCCGTAGTCCGCAAGGCGGTGGGCAACACCGAGGGTGTCATCGCCGCCGATGGCGACCAGAAAGTCAATGGCGTTCCGCTCAAGCGTGGCCAAGATCCGTTCTGGCCCTTCCTCAAGCTTGAACGGATTCGTGCGCGAACTCCCGAGGATCGTCCCCCCAATATGCAAGATCCCGGAGACGTCATCCACCCCCAAAGGCTGAGTGAGATCCTCGATCGGTCCTTTCCACCCCTCCAGAAATCCCATCATCTCCACTCCGTGCTTGTATCCGAAACGCACGATGGAACGGATCGCTGCGTTGATCCCGGGCGAGTCGCCGCCACCGGTAAGCACACCTGTTCTCTGCATACTACTCTTCCCTTAGCAGCGTATGCCCGCTACTTCCAGCCTGATCAGCCAATTCCATCGCTACCTGCTTTATTCGCTCACGAACGAGCTTGCCCACCGTGCGAGGATCGAAATCCTTCTTTTTTGGGCTCCAATCACTTCCTGAGAACAACCCTGTCGCATCGTCAGGCACCCCGGGCGGAGGGACGATGGACTCTTTGTGGGTGCTGTAGAAGTCATACGCGGTCCGGCCATACTCGTATTGATAGCGCGTATCCTTGTTCAATTTGCAGATTCCGTATTGAATCATCTGTCGAATCTGTTCAGGAAGCAGCCCGGAGGTGCCGTGGAGAACAAGCAGAATCGGGAACCCTCTTTCGGCGAACTTGTCGCGGATCCTTCTCGCAAGATCGGTTCTTAAAACGACATCCCGCCCCTTGGAGACGCCGTGCTGGGTACCCACAGAGATGGCAAGCAGATCGGCACCGGTGCGCTCTACAAACTCGACCGCCTCATCCGGGTTGGTGTAGAACGCTTCATCTGAGGCGATTTCGTCCTCCACGCCTTTGATCTTTCCAAGCTCCGCCTCGATGAGGATTCCACTGCCTTTGGCCATCTCCACCACCTCGCGGCTGATTCGCACGTTCTCCTTGAAGTTTTCACTGGAAGCATCGATCATGATCGAGGAGACAAGCAAGTTTTCGATCGCCTCGCGAATCAAGCCCATCTCGTTTGCGGTAAAGTGATCTAGATTCAGAAACACACCGATCGGGTAGTGATCTCCTAGTTCTCGGACCATGTACGAAAGAACGCGCAGTCCAGCGAGCTTGTTCCCGCCTCCCGCAAACGACGCCGCCCCTGGACTGATCTGAACAAGCAGATCCGATTGCCGCTCGGTGCAAGCCTCGAGCAGGCCGATCAAGACGTTCGTCTCAGCGATGTTGTTCGCCATGAATGCGTAGCCGCCCGCCTGAGCCTGCTTGTACGCTTGTCGCAGTCTTTCTCCACCGAAGAACGCCAATCGATGCCTCCTTTATAGCAAAATAGTTTTTATACCGGTTCATCTGTGGAATCGCAAGGGGGAGGGGAAAAGCAACAGGGCCAGCCATCTTCCGCTAGATGGTGCGCTATCCCCAACGAGTCAGACGACTGAAGTGCAGTAGCTTAAACAAGAAGGTTGCGGGGAAGCTCCCACACGACCTTCACCTTTCTTCAACAGTCTTTTTGCTGCTACAGATGTTCCTCCGCTTCCTCCAGGAATTTTTGTGCCTTTTCCTGAGAGATTGCGTTGTAAAGCGGATGTTTGTCGCCGATAGGTTCGTCGAGAACGCTCTGTAAGATACGTGCCGCGTCTTCCCAAAGCTCTTGTTCCATGAGGTAGAACTCGACAAAGAACACTCGATTCTCGAAGTACTCATTGCAGATGGGATCGAATGAACAGCTGCCGCAGTCGGCGCAGTATTCCGGCTCGTCCACAATGTAGCAGAGGTAGCTAAGCGCTCTCTCAAAGTTCTTGCGATACTTGCCGAACGGGAGGCGAGGCAGCCCGCCCCAGAACCCCCCCAACGATCGATAGGGCCCATAAACGATGTACGTCGGCTCCAATTCCAAGACGCGCAAAGACATGGCTTCGGTCTTCGGTGGCACCCCGGCAAAGATGGCCGCCATCTTGTCGAATTCGGCAGCACGGAGCCAGTTAGCGTTCGCCCAGTAGAGCGCACGAACGTCCGTCTCTGCCTGAACGGCCACGACGAAACTCTCTTCCTGTTCTAGCCTTGCGAACTCGGGGTTCATCCGCAGGCTTTTTAGCCCCCAATGCTTCCCCATTAGATAAGTGGCCTCCTCGTCTGGTTCTCCTGCCAAGAACGCATCGGCCGAGGTGTAGTAGCACTGAGAAAGCTTGTTTACGAGATCCTTTTGTGCGAGGTCAACGGGGAAGGCATTGACCGCCTCCTCGCTCTTCTCGTCGAGATCGTCGGGGATGCCAAGGGCGACGCGAAACGCCTCGATCGCAGCCTCAAGCTGCGCGCGCCCTTCAGCGCTGTACTTAATCATCACATCTTCGCTAGGTATGAGCGCCAGAGCCGCATCAAGATCGCACACCACCTCTTGCCCAAACACAGTCAACGCCGCTATTGGGATTAGAAAAACAGCTGCCCACCGGAGTTTCCTCATCTTTTTCCCTCCTAACACAATTCGTTGCTCTACTATAGCGCAACAGTTCTTCCTCGCCAACAAGGGGAATGGTCTCATAGATCGAGCTCCCTTTGCATCAGCGAAAGAACCAACGCCTGTTTTCTCATCCCACATGTCATCTTGCCCCACGACAGACTGCCTTACTCAGGCATCCTTACCTCTGTATCCTGCCCTGGGAACACTACGAGGAGTGATCGCCGATTGACCGACCGTTGAGAACGACCTCCCTTCTTCTGATCCTTTTATTTTGGCTTCTCTCCCTCTCGCTGAGCGCCGGTGGCCCCACGTTGTCCTATCGTTACACGGTGGTGATTGACCCTGGCCACGGCGGAAAGGACCCAGGGGCAATTGGGGTGGGGGATGTCTGTGAAAAGCGGGTGACCATCGCCATTGCACAGATGGTCTACCTGAAGGCCCTTGAGCACCCAAAGTTGCGCGTTGTGTTGAGTCGAAGAAACGATGAGTATGTACCTCCAGCCGACCGTGTGTTTGTGGCCAACCGACTTGGAGCCGATATCTACGTCAGCATCCACGCCAATGCCTTCTCCTCAGCAAACGTTTCCGGGATAGAAACCCTGGTTTACGAGAGCGAAGGACGCGAAAGTGCGAGCTACCGCCTTGCCGAGATCCTGCAACAGCACCTCGTTGCTCAAACAGGGGCAAAGGACCGCGGGGTGCGACGGGCACCGTTATTCATCCGACAGGCTCAGATGCCAGCAACCCTGGTTGAGGTGGGCTTCCTCACCAACCACCTCGAGGCAAAGCGCCTGCAGAACCTTTCATACCAGAGTAGGATCGCAGGCGCGATCCTTGATGCTATCTTAGAATTCCTTCAGGAACTTTGCCCATGAGAAAGTAGCTGCCCCAAGCATTCGCTGAAAAGATCACACTCCTCATCAGACCGGCCCCCTGTTACAGCCAAAAGCGAAGGCATTCTCGAACTATTTGGAGGAGCGAACCACGTTGATCTGTTCCGGCTTCTTGCACTATTGGTCGCTTCGTCGCTGATCTGGTCCCAGGAGCATTCCATCCTCTTCGACAGACCAATTTTTGCCTACAAATGACAACTGTCTCGGTTCGGTTGCCGTGCATCTATCTGTCAGACTCATCTTTGACACCTGATGAGCTGATTTAGCCCGTCGAGGTATCCGACCCCCTGATGGACAGGTATTGGAGGAGCATCTTTTGGTGAATTGTAGTGCCTAGAGAATGAATGATACGTTTGTATTTAACGGCTGATTTGGGCATACTAGCTGTGCTATGTATATCCGTGTCAAACGGTTTAAGAACAAGGATGGAACAGTACGGGAGTACCTGTACCTCGTCAAAGGGGTGCGGGAGAACGGCAGGCCTCGCCAGAAGGTGATCGCTTACCTGGGCCGGTTAGATGACCTGAAGAAGGACGGGGCGATCGATTCGTTGGTCCGTGGGTTGGCACGCTACGCTGAGCGAGTGGAGGTCATCGACGCAGCACGGAACCTGTTCTGTCCCTGAGCAAAGGAGTACGGGCCGGTAGTGGTGTTCCGTAAAGTGTGGAACGAGCTGGGGTTGGAAGATCTGCTTTCCGGGTACGCAGCGGAGCGGGACTACCAAATTTGGAGTTGACCCGGTTTCCAATACTAGATTGCCTAGTAATTGCAGGGTTCGATGAAACGTGCCCAGTGGAGGTGTAGGTCTAACCTCTTGGCGATATGAGACACGGACTTGACAGATATGTGCTTTCGGAATAGTGTTGAAGTAATCCAGGTATTTGGAGGAGGATCACCCGAGAAGGGTGAGCGTGAGAAGGCCCGGTTAGGGTCTTTTCATTTCTGGGAAGGGAAGAACACCTTTCCAGGTAAAGCACAGCAACACACACCTTATTCTCTTAAATTTCAGAATTGGTGCTATGTCCCCAGATTGTACTGAACGTGATCCAGGCGAGTGCTGAGGAAGAAACGACCAGGCAGAAGGCCAAGACGAGAGAAATAGGTGTTATGTCACCGGATTTCAAAGAGATCCAGCCATCATATCGTTTGGGATAGACCCGCCGTGGGCAACCAACGTCTTCAAATACTCTTCCATGGCCTCTTTGATATTCCGTCGCGTTTCCTCCAGGCTATCGCCCTCAGAGACGCAGCCAGGCAAAGCAAGAACCACAGCCGTATACCCGCCCTCTTCCGCGGGCTCAAAGATCACGGTATAGTTTAGCTCTCTTCTCTTTGAGTTTCACCACTTCACCTCATTGATTATACCCAATCTGCCGGAGTCATCTCTTCGCTGTCCACGCAGCATCAGGTTGTTCTGGAGACGTGTCGAGATCTAGCGAAGCGCCGAGAGAGTGGCGGTAACACTCACAGAATCCACACGTTTTCATCACGTTACCGCTACACTTAGCTAGTATATTGTGAGTGTACGAAAGCAAACGTTGTACCTCCTTACCAAGGAAGCAGCTGCTGACAAGCTCAAGCGAGGCTCCGAAAGGGGCCTCGTTCTCTTCTTTCCTCTGGAGCTGTTAAGCGAGTGCTCAATAGAAGGAGAGGCTCCTGTTGCTGTTTTCTTAACAGAAGGCTTCTTTTGTTGCGCGATTCTCGTGGACCGTAGAGTTTTCTGACTACTTGGTCCGGGGTAGAGGACAGGTTGATTCCGCCGGGAGCGGGTGTGGGGAGTAACGAAACCAATAGGCCCTCCGGGTGTAGAAAAAAGAAAGAAGAAACCGTGCTGGAACATCGAGACGATGTTTATGCATGAGGATTGTAGTTCATCCCATTGGTGGTAAGGAGGTATTAAGGAGGTCACGTCCGTCAATGTGGTGTATTGATATCGCACCATCTTCGTTGCCTGATC
>CAZOUO010000132.1:0-843 GCA_964582975.1 uncultured Thermotogae bacterium
TTTCAACCTCTTCACTCATCGACACCTCGTTACACCACATGTGTGGACTCTACCTCCTCACCAACCAATGAATAGGCCCGCCCCATTCACTTCAGAGCGGGCACATGTACCAGTGCTCCCTTGCTGTATACAGGAACCGACACGGAGAAAGTTCTTAGTAGACTCCCGCCACCTCCCCCAGGCAACGCAACAGCGGCCTACAAAAGATCGCTGTTGTTTCCTTTGGATGTCTTCCAGAAACCGGCCGCTTTTTGGCTACTCAGCAAGCCCCTTTGGTCCCCGAAAAGATCACTAAACGGAAAATGGAAAAGTCATGTGGCACGGAGTGCGTGCTTGAACGAAGACTCAATTCCCGATAAAGTAAGGGAGGTAAGATTTGTAAGTCTGGAGGTGAGTAGAGAATCCAATGACCATTGATAAGACGCGCCTGTCGAGCAAGGGACAAGTGGTGATCCCAAAGCGGATCCGCGAGGAGATGCAGCTAAACGCCGGAGACGATCTCGTGGTGATTCGCAAAGGCAATCAAATCATCATCCGGCCGTTGACCCTGGAGCACCTTATCGAGGAAGCTCGTGAGACCTATCACCAGGGGTTGACCAAAACCACCGAAGAGGTATTTCAGGACCTGTGACCGAGGAGTGGGTCGTCCACTGGAGCCCTCGGGCAGAGCGTTTCATCCGCAAGTTGGGCAAAGGTCCAATTACAGACAGAATAAGGGAAAAGATCAACGCTCTGCCCCATCGCCCAAAGCACGGGAAGTACTTCCCAAGCCATGATGTGTATGCCCTAAGAATTGGCACACCCGGTGGAGAGTATCGGGCGATCTATCAATTGATTCCCGAG
>CAZOUO010000132.1:943-7046 GCA_964582975.1 uncultured Thermotogae bacterium
GGCTTGATTGATTTTGCGCTCGGTCTTCACCCCACTTTCAGGCCTTCGCAAAGGCTCCAGGACTGCATCACAAACTACATCTGATGATTGACCCAGATGATCATCCCGATTGTACCGGGTATACAAACATGCGTACAGTATGAGCTGGAGGCAGTAACCAACGCTAGGAGAGTAGGAGATAGGTATTATGTCACCGGATTTTCAAGAATTGGCACACCCGGTGGAGAGTATCGGGCGATCTATCAATTGATTCCCGAGGATCACGTTATCCTGATCGTTCTTATCGCGTCCCGAGAAGGAGTGTACAAGATCTTAGGTCGGTTGGGGCTTGATTGATTTTGCGCTCGGTCTTCACCCCACTTTCAGGCCTTCGCAAAGGCGTCAGGACCGGATCAGCAACCACATCCGAAAATTGACCCAGACGGTCATCCTGATTGTTTCAGGAAACAAGAACGTGCGCATGGTATGAGCTAGGGGACAGTAACCAACGCGGCGAGAGCAGGAAAGAGGCATTGTGTCACCGGATTTGCTCAGGCTGAGCCTGTTGCACTTCTCGTCGTGACATGTACGATTGGACTACTAAGGAGGTCTCGCATGAAAGGATCTGTCTCCCGTTGGCTGGTAGTAGCTGGGCTGCTGCTAATAGTAAGTGGGTTTGCGTTTTGTGTTTGCTTTGCCGAGGAACCGCACCGATTCTACTCTGTCATCTATGACTGCGCCGGTTCCAGGGATACTGGCATCGTCGTTGCAAACGCTGGTGGTCGAGACACGTCGTATATGTTGGAACTATACGATGCCTTTGGCAATTTGTTACTGACATTGACTCGATCCCTCGCGCCTTTCGAATCCGCTTGGCATGATCTCACTACGTTGCTCGCCGAGGAGGCGGAAGGGGTCGATTGGGAATGGGCGTGGGGATTGTGCATCGTTCGCCCGCTCGTTTATGCCACCGACCTGTTGAGCGTCTCCGTGGAGGTGTTCGAGGACAAGAACTTGCTGACTGTCTATCAAATTGCACCTTCTCACTATTGATGCGGCGCGAATTGAGGTGACATAAACCCCATCTGATCCCGGGCGACCTTATTCTGCCCGAACAGCAAAAAGGTTGCTCCGAAGATAAGAGCAGATTCGAGGGACGCATGTCTCTTCTATTTGGGGCTCGGTTTCTCCTCATTATCGCGTGACCAGTCAAACATGCTGTAAGCTTTTGGAAGCCGGTGTCGACACAAAACGTAGGTCTTAGCCTTTCTCAAGGCTTGTGT
Organism: uncultured Thermotogae bacterium; assembly: GCA_964582975.1. Classification (GTDB taxonomy): domain Bacteria; phylum Bipolaricaulota; class Bipolaricaulia; order UBA7950; family UBA9294; genus CAZDDA01. Next base: position 2,206 of record CAZOUO010000132.1, read on the forward strand.
GAACACTGTCCATAGAAGTTCTGGTTCACATCCCGGAACTTCTTGGGAGAGCAGGAAATAGGTACTATGTCACCGGATTTTCCGCCTCTATGAATCTAACGAGAGGCCCGTAAATGCCTTTCATCGTCTCACTGGTAGAGGAGGTTTAGGGTGGAGCCGCCCCCCGTAGCTGCTACCACATGGCCTCAACGTGGTGGCACTGAGCTATCTAGGTAGCTCATTCTACGAAGAGAACGCCTGGCACTGCCTAACATCACCAACCTCACCCGATCACGACGCAGATTCTCACGGATTCACTAGACGGAGCGCTACAGTTGATTGAGCAGCAACAGCCTTTTCGCATTAACACCTCCGTGACGGCTCCTTTCGGGGCCGTCTTGTTTAGCTGGTTACTTGATCGAAAGAGGATGTGGGTCGTTTTGCTTTGCCTGATTTGCTCCCTCCGTGTCTCATCCGATATGGTGAGAGAACACATTTAGAAGGCGTCAAAGCGTGTGATTAAGGTGGGAGATCCTGCCAGCGTGGGAGCAGCTTGCCCAGTTACTGGGCAATACAAGCATTCGGTTTGTCCGGCTGAGTTGGTCATGTTCCGAGGGGAGAGAATGCCGCCCTGCCGGAGGGCTGGATGCCCGAGCAAAAACGCTGACTGGATTCTGCAAAAGAAAGGTACACCGCCATCTTCATAGCCTTGATCTCCCCACTTGGTGTGGTGAGCTACGTCATTCTACAAAGAGAACGCCTGACCTTGCCCAATATCACCAACCTCACCCACTCACAACGCACATTCTCAACGAATTTGCCAGGGGAAGCGCTATGTTTGGCCGGGTGGACGACAGAGGGGTTAGAGGCTTTTTCGTTGGCTTTAGCCAACGACAGCTAGTCCTCTGCTCGGTACCTCCTTGGCGGCCCCGAAAGGGGCCGCGCTCTTTCTTGGCATCCACTTGCCGCAACGCCAACGTAATCGTAGTCAGGACTGAGAGGGCGTGTGCTAGTATGTAAAAGGTGAATGCGAGTCCATTGAAAAGCAAGTAGCTGAGGGTCCAACAACGGGTATCAACTCCCTATTGACTTTCTTTGCTTCTCTCCGCTATGATGCAGATGAGAGCTTTTTGCAGTTTGGCGGCCCTTCTGTCTTGCGAGAAAGAGTCGGGTAGGGAAAAGGGGGTTACTCGATAACCGGGTGAGGCTGAAGGGTCGCACTCTGAAAAGCAGTGAATCATGTGGCCCAGAAGACGATTCTCGATAAGTTGTCCATCTACGTTCCACAGTCGAAGATGTCAGAGCGGCCCGTTGAGCGTCTAATCAAGCTGTCCGAGAAGAAGGATCGGTCGGTTAACTACCTCGTTGTTGAGGCGATTCTGGAATACCTGAAAAGGGAAGAGAAAAAGACCTGAAACCACGACACGCTGATGGGAGGCTTTGGAATGCTCGGGGCAACAATAGCTCTGGCTTTTTTCGCAGCATTTACTGCAGCGCTGTATCTGCAGATGTTACTCTCGAGGTGTACTGAGAGTGAACCAAAACCGGTATGGTTGTGGGGAGAAGTGTCGTCAAAGGACCACTACCAATTGCATTTGAGAATCACCCTCGCTAATCCAGGGAGAACTCCGATCTACGTGAAATATATTCAGGCAAGACTCATTTTTGAGGATCGCACCTACTTCAAGCAAGCGCGAGACCTTGTGGTTCAAGAAGATGACGGCATCGAGAACAAGTGGAAGGCGATTAAACCAGGAAATGCAGCTACTATACGAGCAGCTTTTGACGTGCACAGCTCCATCTTTCAAGGAATGGAGTACTTGGATGTGGGGTATGTGTCAGGCCGAAGGTTAAGGAAGCGAAGCTTCAAATCGGTCTCCGCCTTCTGGGACAACTCGGGGGAAGCGTCACTCAATCTGCCGATTCGTGTGAAAGTCAGACTCTTCGGGTTCATCAGCATTTGGCGAAAATATCCTTACTATGAACTTTTGCCAATACTCTCCTCTCCTAGGCCCAGCCTTGCTCAGCGACTTCAACAGAAGAAAAGAAATGCCCTACGTAGGCGGCGATCAACGTAACTGCATGGAAAAGATGTAGCAGTGACAGCGCCAGACTCCTTCATTGCGCTTAGTGACAAGTTTTCATGACCTACGCCGTGGGGGAAAGTCTGGAGAAACCCATGTCCCCCTAAGCCTTTCCGACCAGCTACATAACTCAACCACAGCCTAGGATCGCCGCCGCTTGGCGAAAGGATTTGAGGGCTGCCTCAAGCTCCTCATCGACGATGTGGGTGTAAATCTGCGTAGTGGACAGATTGGCATGGCCAAGAAGGAATTCGAGGTAAGCTTGGGGAAGCCGGCGTCGACACGGGACGTAGACCTTAGCCTTTCTCAAAGTTTGCGTGAATACTGCCCACCGAAGTTCTGGTTTACGTCCCCGGAATTCCAAGTGCTTCGGAATCGAGCCAGGAACGGATCACAAACCACATCCGAAAATTGACCCAGACGGTCATCCTGATTGTTTCAGGAAACAAGAACGTGCGCATGGTATGAGCTAGGGGACAGTAACCAAGGCTGGCAAAGCAAGAAATAGGTCCTATGTCACCGGATTTCAATCGTCAGGAACGCTATAGAGCGTTTCACGGTGTACCTACCTCAAGAGGTCCGAGAACAACGGTTGCTGGAAAGGTTACAAGAGATTGCCAAAAGCTAGCGGCGATCCGTAAGCTTTATAGTTGTTGAGGCCATTCGAGAATATCTCGAACGTCATGAGAAGGACGAGCCTACCGTTGATTAGCAGTTAGGCTGTCCCTGCGCAGTTTCTCCTTCGTCTCTTCGCCGGCTTTCTCGTCAATCACGGCGGCTTTGTGAATTGTGTCGTGAGAGACGCTGGCAGCACAGGCAAGTTCGTGGTCGGTCTCTCTATCGCGAGAACTTTCCCCAGATTTCTGGGGAAGGTCTTGTCCAAGGTCCGTGCGAGTTCCCTAGGTTTTCCTTGGCTTGCGCTTCCAACAGCGGCTTCATCGCCAATGCCAGCTCACAGCGCTGGTGGGTGTTAAGATTCCGACGCGCCTGACTGTTAGGGGACAGGTCCTTTAGGCAAGTTGTTAATCGCCTTTTGGCAAGGAAAGTTTTTCGGACAAAGACAGCAGTGCATCTCTGAGAATAGGGACTATGACAAAGGCGGCAAGAGCAAGCAAAGCTCCAATGGCAATCGTTTCAAGGACCGATGGTTGAGTTGGGGGAGCCACATCCACTTCAAGAATGCCCTCTTCCTGGGGGATTTCCTTTATGTAGACCACAGCATCTTTGCCAACGATCTCTCGTTTCCAGCCCGCAGCCTCGTATCGTTTTTCAAGCTCTGTGATGGCAATCTCAGCCATAATTCAAATCCCTCTTGCACAAAAGCAATTGCTCGACAAATGGTACCACACTTCTTATCTTGTCAACAACTTCCGGTGGGAACGCCGTCGCATCTGCCGAATCCATATAGATCACTCCAGGATAGCCCTGAGAGCTGCCTAGGGCAACTGGAACAGCCAAATATGCCCTTCGATCGTGCGAAAGCTTGTTTGCTTCAGCTTCTGTAAATCCCCAATTCTCAATAAGATATTGTGCGTGGTGTTCAAACTGCTCTTCGGTCAAAAAATCGAGGACAGCCTGGTTTGTACGCGCACACTTCCCGACAACGCCTTGTGAAAGCCCCACTCCCAATAATCCGAAACGCTCCGATTCTCCCGTCATGGTACAATATGGCATAATTGGAAGCAGGCGCCCTCCTCGAAGACTTCGTCGGTACTTGTACACAGTGCATCTTACTTTGCTGGACTCGGCGAAGCCAAGTTTCTTCAGCAATTTTCCGGTTGCCCTTGTTAGCATTCCTTTCTCGATGCCTCTCGAACCATGCAGAAAAAGATGTATAACCATGGCTGCGCCAAAAGGGATGCATCCCCACCAGTAATACAGTGCCGCCACAATTCCTGCGCCGAATTCACATAAAAGTGCTCCAAACCGCAAGTAAAAGTTTCTCACGTCTGATGGAGTCTATCACAAACAGGGGTGTGAGATCAATACCACATCTCTACTGCGAAGATATGTATTTTTCGGCTACTGATCAGATTCCCGCCTGCTACCCTGAAGAGATAAGGGCTCTGTAAAGTACGCCTCGATCAATGCTCGTTATCCGCCCAGCTCTAGCCTAATCCTTATGATGCTTTTCGTTTCCATCTGGTCGTCAGGTCTAATGCGGCGACTTCAGCATGATGGCCCCAGGACAAACTTTCCCGAGGTCGGGAAAGTTTAGTCTGAGAAGCCACATAAGCATCGTTACAAAGCGTCTGCTTTTCGAACCCCGTGATCTCGATGGCCTCTTCATACGTCGAGCCATAGTGCGAACCGCAGCCGGAAGATGGGAGATTTAGAGGTTTGTGGATTTGATCATCCCGGCTACGGCCTTATGGTCAGACGGGCAAGGTAGTATGGAGAAAACAGGACCACCTAGCCTGACACCCAACGGTATCCCCTTGAGGTTAACGAAGATTGGCGCACTTGCAAACTCGCTTCCTTCTTCGTCTTGACTATGATCCCCTTTGCCTGGGCGCTCTCTTTGCTCTGCGGGATATCGGGAGAGTTTCTATTTGCCTATTCTCACGCAGCACACTAGTATCCTCTTGTAGGTCAAAATGCGAAGGTGCGATTTTTGCGGGGCTAAAATGGGAATGGACTCTGGCTTCAATGCCCGTACGTGGTTGGAGTGTCCCGACTGCGGTTTGCTAATGTGCGATAGTTGCAAACAAGTTGGGGGCCGACTGAACCGCCCCGGCTTTTCCGGAGGCACTTTTACTTGAGTCCGGCGACCATCAC
>CAZOUO010000133.1:0-7038 GCA_964582975.1 uncultured Thermotogae bacterium
GTCCTTCGGATAGTGGGCCAGGCCACAAACGAAGACCCCGTCTGTGGCGAAGTCCACCGGCCGAAGCTTTACGTGCGCCTCGAGGAAGAAGCCATCAGGGCCCAGTGGGACTTTTAGCATCTGAGAGAGGGCCTTGTTCTCGGGGTTGGGGGCTACACCGCTACTCAATACCACCAGGTCGGGCTTAAGGATCAGTCTCCGCCCCAGAATATGCTCATTTACCTCGATGGTGAGTGCCCCGTTCTCCGTTGAGAGGGCCGGCTTTTCCTCGGCGGCATAGCGACAGAACACGACCCCCTTCTCTCGCGCTTCGCGGTAGCGTAGCTCCTTCAAGCCGTAGGTCCGAACATCGCGGTACAGGATGTGGACCGTTGCCTCAGGATTGATCTTTTTGAATTTGAGAGCGTTTTTGACCGCTGCTGAGCAGCACACCCGGCTGCAATAGGGGCGCGTATCATCGCGAGATTCTACGCACTGGATCATGACGATCGATTTCAGCCGTTGTAGCGAGGGGTCATTGGACGCTACCCTCTCCTCGAACTGACGTTGGGTCACGACTCGATCGTCTTCACCGTGCAGGTACTCGGAAGGCTCGACAGCCAAGGCGCCGGTGGCAATAATCACCGCACCGTGCTCCACTGGTTCCTCCACATCAGAGAGCGTGGTCTTAAAGTTTCCCACGTACCCCGCGACATCCTCTACCGCGGTGTCCAAGTGAAGGGTGATGAGGGGATTAGAACGGACCCTCTCGGACAAAGACTCCAGAAAACCGGCCGTCTCCTCTCCCTCGTAGGTGAAGTGCACGTGGCAAAGATTGCCGCCGAGTTCGGGTTCCTTCTCCACGAGGTGAACCGGGAAGCCCTGGGCGGCCAGTTCCAGTGCTGCTGTCATGCCGGCTGCACCACCGCCTATGACCAACGCGGTCCTGTTGATCTCCAGGCTCATTTTGGGAAGAGGCTCCAACAGCAGTGCCTTGCTCAAGGACATCTCCAGCAGCTCTTTTGCCTTCTCGGTGGCCTTCTCGGGTTCCTTCTGATGAACCCACGAGCACTGCTCGCGGATGTTGACGAATTCAAACAGGTAGGGGTTTAGGCCCGTTGCCTGTAGCGTCTTCTGGAAGAGCGGCTCGTGGGTGCGTGGCGTGCACGCCGCCACCACGACACGGTTAAGATTCTTCTCGTTGATCACGTCGGAGATGACCTTCTGCGCATCTTGCGAGCAAGAGAAAAGGAACTCCTGGGCGTGATCCACGTTGGGGAGGGTCTTGGCGTGCTCGACCACCGCTGGCACGTCGACGGTTGCTCCGATGTTGATGCCGCAGTTGCAGACAAAGACGCCGATCCGTGGCGGTTCACCGCGGATGTCGCGCTCCGGCGGATACTCGACCACAAACTGCGCCTGCGGAAAGTCGGCCACTACACTGGCTGCTTCCGCTGCAGCGGCGGAGGCCTCGACAACTGACTCGGGAATGTCTTTGGGTCCGGAGAGTGACCCACAGACAAATACGCCCGGGCGAACGGTGCTCACGGGTTCGGTGCTGGAAACCCGAACGAAGCCCTGATCGTTCAAGGAAAGGCCGAGGGCTTCCAAAGCCCGGCGTTGTGCGGGATCCGTCACAAGACCCAAGGAGAGCACGAGCATGTCGAACGCCTCGGTGGTCACCCCCGAGCCGTCCATGGAGTACTGTAACAGCACGTTGTCGGTCTTCGGATCGAACTCGACAGAAGAGATACGGGCGCGCAAGAAGCGGCCGCCCTGCTCAATCTGTGCTCTATCGATGAACCGATCGAAATGCTTGCCGTAGGCACGGATGTCCATGAAAAAGACGGTCGACTCGACGTCGTCGAGGTGCTCGCCGAGGATAATCGAGTCCTTGGCCGCCTGCATGCAGCAGATAGCCGAACAGTAGTCATTACCAACCTGACTGTCACGGGAGCCGACACATTGTAGGAAGGCGATCCGTTTCGGTTCCTTCCCGTCGGAGGGACGGACGACGTGGCCGCGGCTCGGCCCACTCGCCGAGAGAATCCTTTCAAACTCGATGCTCGTCACCACGTTGGGGAAGGTCTTGTAGCCGTACTCATCCTTCAAAACGGCGTTGAACTCCGAGGTGCCAGAGGCGAACACGATGCTGCCTACCTCAACGTCCAGCACTTCCGGCTTTTGCTCGTAGTCGATCGCATCGGCCTCGCACACCTTCGAACAGACCTGGCATTTGCCGCGGGTGAGATAGAGGCACTTCGTATCGTCGATGACCGCCGCAGCGGGTACGGCCTGGGGGAAGGGGACGCGGATGCACTTGGTCATGGAAAGCCCCTTGTTGTACGGATCGGGGATCTTCACCGGGCACTTGTCGGTGCACGCGCCGCATCCGGTACACTTCTCCTCGTCGACGTAGCGCGGGTGCTTCAGTAGCTTAACGTGGAATTGCGGCGCTTCTCCTTCTATCTCCTTCATTTCGGTGTTGGTGATGATTCGAATGTAGGGGTGGGCCCCGGCTTCGACGAGCTTGGGCGAGAGGATGCACATCGCGCAGTCGTTGGTGGGGAAGGTCTTATCGAGCTGGGCCATCCGGCCACCGATGCTCGGGCCCCTTTCGACGAGGAGCACCTCGATCCCCATCTCCCCGAGGTCCAACGCGGCCTGAACACCGGCGATGCCCCCACCGACGACCATGACTCTCTTATGTTCCATGCTTCCCCCCCAATCTTTCCTTAGCACGATGGCGTTTCCGGCTGGTGAAGGAGACGATCTTCGCCATCATCTCGGTGGCGTGGTTGCGCTGGCTCTCCGGAGCGGAAAAGGTCAACTCCTTGACCGTCTTGGCGTGGTAGGCGCCGTTGTAGACCTTCTCTCCGACTGAACTTCGGACGATGGCTGTTGTGTAACCATCCGGCGAGCCCAGACCACCGCAGGAAACGTCGGCAAATTCGTTTGAGAAATCCGAGCACGCGAAACACGCCGGTCGAGCGAACTCGTCCACGAGATAGAACGGAACGTGAGTCGTCTTGCCGTCGCTTCCGGTGATGATCACGTCGTCCTTGACGTTCAGCTTTTGAATGTCGGCGAGCTTTGCACCAAGGACGTCTTCGAGACGCTCACGAGCGGCCTCGTCGAACGAGAAACTCTCCATGCAGAACAGACCGATGGTCAACGTCACCGTATCCGCTGGGAGCACATTCAGTAGCTGCATCTTGCGAATGGTGTGGATCTGGCACGGGGTTCCCACCAGGGCGATCCGTCTTATGTCCTGCTCGTGCAAGGTCTTTACCTCTCGGACCGTCGGTGTGAACGTGGTGTAGCGGTTTCCCGCCTCGGGCAGCTGCCGCGACTCATCGTAGTGGGATCCGGCCGCCTCGATGATCTCCGCAGGCGTGGTCGCAAGGACAACTTGGCGCTCAAACGGCCCCACGCGTCTGCAGACGATCGCGGCCTGAATGATGTTCTTATCGAGAGCGTGCAGAAGGAGGGACGTGACCACCCCGCCGTCGGTACAGACGCTGCGAATATCCTCGTCAGTGGTCTGGGCCGAGGTGAGCTTGCGCATTGCCCCAACCGGCCCTCTCCACCCGAACCGTTCTTTCAGTTCGTTGTCGAGCACGCTGATCTGTGGACAGATCAAATAGCAGATGCCGCATTTGAGGCAGCGGTCCTCGTCAACGAACTGGGGAGCCCCATCCGGACCCAGAGTGAGCGCGTTGAACTCGCCCGCGGAGCAGAAGGAGACACCCCCTCCGCATTGTCCGCAGAGGCCGCGCTCGTGGACCTCGACAATCAAGTCACGGAATGTCTTGACTTCTTCAGTCATCGCTACTAGCCTTTGCCTCCTCTTTGGCGCGGCGCTCCACAAACTTGGTGAGTTCCTCTTCGAACGCGGTTTTCACCTGTTCGCGTCGTTCTTGCTGCATTTTGCGGTCGATCTCCTCTATCTTGGCTAAGATGTCCGGAGGGGCGTGATTTCCTTTCAATGCGAGATAGCGCAGCGCCCGCATGATGTCGGTGAAGTTGACGTTCTGAGGACATCGTGCGTAACAACGGTAGCACACCAGGCAGTACCACATCAGGGGTGAAGAGAGCACTTCCTCCCGCATGCCGAACAGGATCTGTCGGATGATCTTGCGGGGACTGTACTCAGGGTCGACCTCGGAAACAGGGCATCCGGCGACACACGTGCCGCAGGCAAAGCAGCGCCGGAGGTGTTCCCCACCGGGTTGCGCCATCACCTCTTCGCAGAACGTTGGGTCCAGCTTGCTGACTTCTAACGTCTCCAGGGCTTCTTCTGGCATTTCTTCACCCCTTCTTGGCTTCTATTGTTTGTTTAACGGTCCTATCTTGCTGTAAGAACCTTTTCTCAATCAGCTGAGTCGCACAGGCCACAGCGTCCTCCACTTTTGGTGAAAGGCCCATCTTGACCTCGTCTGGGATTTGTCCTATTTGGCAGGCAATGACAACTACCTCAACTTCACAGCGATCTCGAAGCTCGCGCAACAGGTTTGAGGTCGGCGCTTGGTGAAGCGAGAACTCTGAGACCTTGACGACGGGGACATCGTCCAAGGGAATCTCGAACACGTCCCCCGCAGGCCGACCGACGTCCACCGCATCGATCACCACGATCAACTCGGGACGCTGTTCGGAGAGCACGATGTCGAACAGGAACTCCCGCACCGATGTGCCGGCATCGATGACTGTAGCCCACGCCGGCACAACCTCGGAAGCCTGCAGTTTTTCTAAAACAGCAGGCCCAAAGCCATCATCGCCAAGCAAGATGTTCCCGCAGCCGAAGATCACCACCGGCTTCGTGCAGTACTCTGGAACGATGTCAAGGCTCGTTGCGCTCGTCATGTAGTCCGATCTTCCTTTTCTTGGTTGTGGCTACGGCGTGTTCTTCAGTGTATCGATCCGCTCCTTCTTACTGTTGACGATGTCGATCTTCACTGGCAATGTTCCATCCAGCTTGTGGGTCGCACAAGATAGGCACGGGTCGTAGGCGCGGATCGCCATCTCCACCTTGTTTAAGATGGTCTCGTCGTAGTTACCGTCTTTGATCAGGCTCTTCGCCGCCTGCTTGACCGACATGTTGATCGGTGCGTTGTTGTGGGTTGTGCCCACGATCAGGTTGACGTTGGTCACCATCCCGTTGTCGTCGGTCTCGTAGTCGTGAATGAGCGTTCCTCGCGGCGCTTCCACGCTGCTGATCCCGTGGGCCGCACGCGGACTGACCGGCACGCGCGTCTCTTTCCCGGTGATCTCTGGATCGTTCAGAAGCTGTACAATCAGTTCTGCGTTGTAAAGCAGTTCGATCAATCGCGCGTAGTTGTAGAGCAGCGTCTGCTGCGCCGGTCGGCCGAACTTCTCGCGGAACTCCTCCAACTCGGCCTGGGCCAACGGCGTTGCGATCTTGTCACACACATTCATACGGGCAAGCGTGTTGGTGCGATAGATCCCCACCGGTCCCTCCGGATCCATGTTGAAGTCGCCCCACTTCTTGGCGTAGGGGAACTTGAGATAGCTCCACGGCTCGATGTGCTCAGCAATGTAGTCGGTGTACTGGTCGTAGGCGAATTCTTCGTAGGTGCCGTCGGGCTTCATCAGTCGCAGTTTTCCGTCGTACAAATTCATGCTTCCGTCGTCGGTTACCGTGCCCAAGAAGCCGGTTTCGATCACGCCGAGAGTTTTGATCTCTTCTAGATACTTGGGGAAGACGTTCTCCTTGACGTGAGCAATGGCGAACTTGGCGAATTCGAGCACTTCTTGCGCCATCGGCGTCATCCGGTCGCGTTCTTTCTCAGTCAGGGGTTTGCTGAAGCCGCCGGGTACGGCCGTCACTGGGTGGATCGACTTTCCCGACGCGATCCCCAGCATCTGTGAACCGAGGTGCCTGGCGCGCACCACTTTGCGGCCGACCTCTGGGTTAGCCTGTACGACACCAAGCACGTTGCGCACGGTGTAGTCGGCGTCTGGTCCCATGATGAAGTCCGGACCGGCAAGGAAGAAGAAATGGAGGATGTGCTCTTCCGTAAACGCAATCGCGTTGCACAACTCTCGTAGTTTCCGGCCGGTCGGTGGGGGCGTCACGTCGAAGACCGCATCGTTGGCCTTGGCCGAGGCGAGATGATGCGACCACGGACAGACTCCGCAGATGCTCGTCACGATGCGGGGGAGTTCCTCCACCGGACGGCCGATGCAGAATTTCTCGAAGCCGCGCAGCTCCACCACGTTCACGTAGGTCTCGGCCACGTTCCCGGTGTCATCGAGCTCGATCGTCACCTTGGCGTGCCCTTCAAGCCTCGTTACTGGCGCTATAGTTATTGTTTTTCCCATTGGTCTCGTCCTTTACCGCCCCGGTCTTTGTGGAAGGGGCCGCAGCCGGTTCTGGCCGCCGATGTAGCGGTTCAACATCGCCCTACGGTCCAACACCTGTTTTGCGTCCAACCCGATTGACGACAAGGCGCCCATCATATCTACCAGCGGATTCGCCCCTTTTCGAATCGGCCCAAAACACCCACGACAGGGCATGTACCCTTGGACGCATCGGGGGACCTTCGGTCCTCCCTCTTCATAAACGGTGGCACAGCCCGAGCGAGTGACCGGTCCCAGACAGAGGATCCCCTGCTCCATCAGACAGCGGGTGTTCTCCCACGGCCCGCCCTGATCAAACTGGGCGTCCTCGAGCGGCCGCTTGACCTCACCACCGCCGGCCTTCCTCTCGCGCTTGACCGGGCAGTCGTCGCAGACGCTCCGCTCCGCTAGCTCAAACGGCTTGCCTTCCAAAAGCGCGGTCAACGCCTCCACAATCATGTCCGGGTTCATCGGACAGCCGGGAATGTACACATCCACTGGCACGACCTCGTCCACCGCGTAGACCCGGTCCAGAAGCGGAGGTAGATTTTCCGCCGGTGTGTCCGCGGAATCGGTCGTCACCGAGTCTTTGTAGACCTTCTCGTACAAGTCATCCAACGAATACATGTTCGCCAGGGCCGGGAGCCCGCCGAAACAGGCACACGACCCCAGGGTAATCAGCGTCTTGCAACTCTTTCT
>CAZOUO010000134.1:0-7006 GCA_964582975.1 uncultured Thermotogae bacterium
ACGTGACGTTTCCCGACGGTGCGGTCGGGCTGGCGGCCGGCAACGGCGACCAGAGCACGGGCGCGCTGGTCGCCTTCGATGACTTGATCATCTATCGGTATTGAAGTATTCTTTGGCGGGCCCTCTGTGGGGTCTCGCGGCGAGATTCAGGTGCATGGTGGCAGTTGACGTTTCGCATCCACGTATCAAGGAGGACAGGAGTTGGATTCTCTGATCGGCAGGAAAATCGGCCAGTACGTCATCACGGAGTTGTTGGGCGAAGGCGGCATGGCGGTGGTGTACAAGGCGCACCAGCCATCCCTGAATCGTGATGTCGCTATCAAGATACTGACCGGCGGGTTGGCGCGCGATGAGGAGTTCATGGCGCGCTTTCGGCGTGAGGCGGTGGCGGCCGGCGCGTTGGGGCATCCCAATATCCTGACGGTGCACGACGCCGGTACGACCGAAGATGGGTTGCACTACATCGTCATGGAGTACGCCTCGGGCGGGACGCTCTCCGACATGTTGCGGCGAGGTTCGCTGTCTGTCGAGCAGGCCAGCCAGATCGGCGCGCAGATCGCCGATGCCTTGCAAGATCTGATGGTTTAAAATCCCACCCGAAAATCGCAGCCCATCGATCACCACAAACGGTAACGAAAACTCAATCGACGCACCGAGATGAGGAATCGGAAGCAAGGTCGGGAACTCCTCCAGTGCTTCCTCTATTCCTGACAGGGCCTGGTCAAACTCCGCTTCTAGAGCGGCAAGATCCTGCGGAGGCATTCCCAGGTCCGCGAGCGCGTCCTCGACCTCAGTGAACGCGTCGTCCGCTGCAACAGGAACCTTGGCGATTGTCTCGGTAAGGTCGAGTGTAACAATCGATAGATCAACACCGATTCCTCCACCGCAGGCTACAAATGCGAAAAGGAAGCCAACTCCAGCAATCAGCGCGCTCACAACCAGACATGGTCGCTTCTTCATCGTCGATCCCATCCCTCCCACTCTCGACGTTTCAGCTCAGCCCGTTTGATCTTCCCACTTGCGGTCTTGGGAAGCTCGTCCACGAACTCGATCTCTCGAGGGTACTTGTACGGCGCGGTCACGCTCTTTACGTGGTTCTGAAGCTCCTTGACCAGGGCCTCTGACGGCGAATGGCCATCACCAAGGATGACGAACGCCTTCACAATCTCACCCCGCTCGCGGTGCGGGGCAGCCACTGCGGCCGCCTCCACCACCGCCGGATGACTGACCAGGGCATCCTCTACCTCAAACGGGCCGATTCGGTAGCCGGAGGTCAGAATGACATCGTCAACACGCCCTTCGAAGAAGAGGTATCCATCCTCATCCATTCGCGCGAGGTCGCCGGTTCGGTACCAATCACCGGAAAACGCCTCCTTATCGAGCTCGGGCGAGTTCCAGTAGCCATCGAAAATCGCGGGATTGCCCGGCCTGACAGCAATCTCACCGATTTCATCCGGCTTGACCGGGTCACCGAACTCGTCGATCAGCGTCGCGCCAGGACCGGGAGTCGGCTTCCCCATCGCCCCCGGCTTCACCGGAAGCCCTGGCGGGTTGCAGACTAGACATATACTCTCCGTCTGACCGTAGCCGTCGCGAATGGTCACCCCGAAGGCTCGCTTGAACGCCTCGATCGGCTCCACGTTGAGCGGCTCACCGGCAGACAGGGCGTCCGTCAGCGCGAGCGTATACTTGGTCAAATCGGGGAATTTGGCGAACAAGCGGTACTCGGTCGGGGTAGCACAAAACTTGGTCACCCGGTACTTCTCGAGGAGCTCCAAATAACGCTCAACATCGAAGCGGCCGTTGTACATCACCTGGCTCGCTCCAGTCGTCAATCCTGTCCCCATTGGGCTCCAGTACCATTTCGCCCAACTGGGAGCGGTCGTCGCCCAGATCACGTCCTCCTGCGTTGCATCCCACCAGTAGCGGGCGGTCACGCGGTTGTGGCAGTACATCCAGCGATGTTTATGCACCACAGGTTTGGGGTTTCCGGTGGTCCCCGAGGTGAAAATAATGACCATCGGATCCTCGGCGGCCAGCGTTATCTGTTTTCCCGCGGGAGAAGCGTCCGCAACGAGATCCTCAAAAGAAAGCCATCCGTCCCGTTTTCCGCCGATGAGAATGTGCGTGGAAAGAGGAGAGGTCCCGCGGGAAGCCTCGCCCTGCTCCATAGTGAAGACGTCGGCGACGATCACTTTGGCGCCGCTTCTTTGTGCCCGATAGCTGATCTCCTTGCTTTTGAGCATCTCTGTACAGGGGACAGCAATCCCCCCAGCGATGAACGTGCCCAGTTGGACCATCGGCGCTTCAGGAAGTCGGGGCAAAAGATGCAAGATAGGATCACCCTTCTTCACGCCCATTTCTAAAAGAGCGCTTCCGAAGCGTCGCGCCCCATCGATCAGCTCAGCAAACGTGACTTGACGCGTGTTTCCCTTCGCATCTTCCCAGAAGATGGCCACTTTGCTGTGATTCCTTGCCGCATGGTGCTCCACCACGTCAACAATGTTGTAGTCCGTAGGGGTATTCCACTCGAACTGGCGGACTTCCCTTTCGTAATCCTCTGGGCTGTAGCGCATCTTCCCCCTCGACGCCGGTTTTGAATTGCAGAGCGGTCCTATATAGCATAACAGAAAGTCTCTTTTCAAACAGGGAGGGTGATGAAAGCCTGTGTCGTTTTGAAACCGAGTGCCTCCAAGCGGTTGATCGCCAGAGGGGTGGCAGCACTTCCGGTTATTAAACAAGCGCTTTCCTCAGGGACCGTGGTGATCACGCTCGGAACCACCAACGGTTTCGTCGCCGAAGAGCTCCTGAAAGGATCAATCGATCGGGATGTCTTTGCTGCCGGGTTTATCGACGACAGATGGAATCTCAACGCCCGCATCGACGAGGCCAAAGAGATCGTCCTTCGAGAGGGAAAGCCCGTTGAGATACCTGCCAAGGAGCTAATTGACTCCCTCAGCCCAGGAGACGTAGTGATCAAGGGAGGAAACGCCCTGGATCCCTGGGGCACGGTCGGCGTCCTACTGGGAGCCTCCAGTGGCGGTACCGTAGGCCGCTACCTCCCGCCCGCCCTTGCCCGCGGGGTCGATCTCGTGATTCCTATCGGCCTGGAAAAGGCGATTCACAGCAGCGTTATCGACCTTGCGGCGGAGCTTGGAAGCGGCCGGATCGATCTTTGTATGGGAACACCAAGCGGGTTGCACCCTCTGGTCGGACGGTTGGTAACCGAAATCGACGCCTTGGAGACGTTGTTCGCGGTGGAAGTGATGCAGGTTGCTGCAGGTGGGGTGGGCCACGGCGCGGGAAGCGTGTCCCTGCTGATCAAGGGTGAAGACAAGGCAGTGCAGGCGGCGTTTGAATTGGTAAGTACTCTGGTGGATGAAACTGACCCCCAGCTCCAAGGCCAGGCATGACCGACGCCTACCTCTCCATCAAAGAACCTGTTTCTGCCCGGCTCACCCGCAAGAAATCCCGCTTCATCGGCCTGCTCTATCCGGTCTCCACTGAAGCGGAGATCGAGGTGATTCTCAAGAGTGTCAAGCAAACTTACCATGATGCAACGCATCGTTGTACCGCCTACCGCCTGATGAGCCCCTCCGGTCCGATCGTCCGCACCGACGATGCCGGTGAGCCGGTGGGCTCAGCCGGCAGGCCGATCTTGCAGCAACTCGAAGCAGCGAAGCTGTACGACGTGTTGGCGGTAGTCGTCCGTTACTTTGGCGGTGCGAAGCTTGGAGTTGGTGGATTAATTCGCGCCTACGCCGATGCGACGAAGGAAGCGATCGCCGTAGCCACGCTCGTCGAGAAACAGCAACGCACCAGGCTCGCGATTCGCTTTCCTTCGGAGGTGAACTCCCAGGTGATGGGCCTGATCCATCGCCATCCGATCGAGGTCGAGCAGGTTTCCTACAACAAAGACGCACGGATTCTCGTTGCCCTTCCACCAAGTCTGCTTCCTCGGTTCACTGAGGAGCTAAAGGAAGCAACTGGCGCACGGGCACGCACGGAGGAGGCGCGATGATCGACGCGATCACCGGCCGCGTAGTACGGCTCGAGCCCGATCACCTGGTCATCGAGACCGGTGGGGTTGCCTTCCGCATCTTCTGCCCCACGCGCACCCTCCATGCCTACCGGCCGGGCGAGGAAGAGCAGGTCTACGTTCACCTGATTGTGCGCGACGATGGTATCCACTTGTTCGGCTTTCCCTCCTTCGAGGAGCGGGAGATCTTTCGCAGTCTGCTGCCAGTGGGACAAGTCGGGCCACGCCTTGCTCTGCAATTGCTCTCCACCCTGACACCGGAGGCGTTCGTGGAGGCCATTTCGAGTGGTGACGTGGAACGATTGATAGCGGTGAAGGGGATCGGCCGCAAGACCGCGCAGCGGATCCTAATCGAGCTGCGCGACAAGGTAACTGCCGAACTCATGGGAGCGCCAGGTGTGCTTCCCTTTTCGGAGAAGGAAGAGACCGCGCTACGAGCACTGACCTCAAAATCGCTCGGATTCTCGGCGAGGGAGGCGCGCAGGGCGATCGAGCGCCTGCGCGGGGAGGATCTCCCGTTGGAGGACCTCGTTCGCCGTGCCCTTGAGATCATCGGCTCCTGACCATGCGCATCCTCGGGATCGATTACGGCCACAAGCGCCTCGGCCTGGCTCTTTCTGATGAAGAGGAAATCCTGGCGAGTCCACTCCCTGTCTACCTGCGCCATGATCTCAACCAGGATCTTGCCTTTCTCGTCGCCCTTGCCAAAGAGAACCAAGTGGGCCGAATCGTCGTCGGCCTGCCGCGCAACATGGACGGCTCCCTCGGCGAGATGGCTAAAGAAGTGCTCGCCTTCGTCGATGCCTTGAAGGAAAAGATCAATCTCCCAGTTGACACCTTTGATGAACGCCTATCAAGCACTGAGGCCGAGCGCGTCCTGATCCAGGCCGATCTGTCGCGCAAGCGCCGAAAAAACCTGAAAGATAGCCTCTCCGCCGTGCTGATCCTGCAGGGATACCTCGAAAGCCGAAAGACCGTGTGAGCTCCCTAACTTTGTCCCGAACGAGAAGTCAATCTGTTTGTCAATATTTAACCGTTCGTGTTTCTCCGCAAACAGAGACTGTATCGCTGCCTGAAATGCAGCCGAGGGGAAAACATCAAAAATAAAGGTGCGACCCCTTTCCTTTACTATGGATCGGCTTAGGTGACCCCGTTTAGAGAGGCATACAGACAGACACCCCTAGGAACAGACAGTGGAGGGGAATAACGGTGCTCTCTTTCGATTACTGGGATGCAAATGGTGGGAACACCAGACGCACATAATTGCTTAAGAGGAATTGGCGGGACGGGGTCCTGATGAAGAGCAGATTATCCCGCACCGGGACTCCGCCGTTGTAGCAAATTTCCTACTTGCGCTCACCAATCATATTTCCATCTTCGACCCCCACGTTCTGCTTTCGACCCGCTAAACAGGGTCTGCAAGAGCACGACGGATTAGGTCAAGTACATACTGCTGGTCAGCAGTTAAGCACCCAAACTTCTGCGTATTCTCACTCAACTCTATCCTCGTACAGTTGACAAGCTCTTCAATTCGAAGTAGTCTTCCATTGATACAAATTCGAGCCCGGGTAGAAACCTGGACTGCCGGCGCCCCACGATCTTGGTAGTGGGGCGTCGTACTAAGCTCCTTTCGTACCTTCATTTGTCACCTCCTCTTCCTCGTCGGGGAGTTCTGCAACAAGCATCCCTTGCTCCATCGTCGGGTATAGTCGGATTACTCTGTGGCCATACCGGATTCCGGAATGTGACAGGAATGCCTTCCCACTGACCAAGTAGGAAGGCGATTCTTTCTGCTTCCTCACGGGATATCTGTATGGAACGTCTGAAGTTGATCGTCTCAGAGCAATTGCTCTGCGCTCGCGATTGTATAGCAGCACAACAAAGCCAGGTTCTCCAAGTTGCTCAAACGCCGCGCGGTTCAAGGAAATAGCTCCCCCCTTCTGAATTGCGAGGCGAGGCTTCTTCTTATCCACCGAGAAGCTCCTTTCCGTGAAGAGCTCAAATTCCGATCCCATAAAGATCATCTCCCTAATCTTTTCTTTGCTTGCCGAATTATAACCTAAATGACTCTTGACTGCAACTCGCCCGCCCCCCCCTCCTTGTACCATAATAATCGGTTAAGAGTTGCTATGGCTGCAAGTATATACTGCAATCGTGCTTTTCCGTGCGGAAAATAAGTGCTTGGACACTATCATGTTTTTCGCTATGCATCGTGATATATGAAGCTACCCTCTTTACTGCCTTGCCTGCAAGACGCTGTAGACTGCTGTCATCACGTTTTATCTATCGATAAAGATGGATGATGCTCAACTCACCACAGTTGATATATCAGAGAAGCTCAATTTAATCCTAAGCGCACGGCCATGTGGTCGAGAAAGGCCATTGAGGAACCTCTTTGGAAAACGAGTGGCACATAACCTTTTCTGGTCTCTTCGCTTCCTCCAAAGTCGACACTTCGCAGGATCTCGACTCGTCCACGTGGAATTCTATGCTACGTGGACAGCAAAGTGACGCCTCCTAGAGACCGGGTTCGCAAGCAGGACGACAGAAAGGCCGCCATGGAGATACACTAAGAGACGCCGATCAGAAACGGCGCGCGCTTTCAGAGATGTGTCACCGGAATCCCCACCGATTTCCTCACCCATCAAAATGATCGCAGCGAGTTGCATAATTATCACCGTCGAACTAGACTCAGTCGAGAATCTAGATAGGCAAGAGTTTGATGTTTTCTTTGCTATCATCAGAACCTTCTCGCGAACGTGAAGAATGACTCAGACTACACCTGTAGTTGTTGAGATGATCAGTTCATCGAACTGGCCAAACTGGGTTTTCACCGGCCTCAGTGCACTAGCTGCGCTTGCGGTAGCGCTTTCTACCCTTGCTTTCCATCGTTGGGTCCGACTTCAGCGTAGACCTAGTGTCACGTCTGGTTAATCTCTTGACAATGGATGCGGATCGTGCTACGGT
>CAZOUO010000135.1:0-6967 GCA_964582975.1 uncultured Thermotogae bacterium
AGGACGTCGATTTTGCCTATAGGACCACCCGCATATTCAGGCAACCCGAAGAAGGCAAGTCCTACTTCCACAGTCCCCAGGAAGAATAGAACATGTAAGACGGACGAACTTATCGAGGAGGTTTTGATGTTTGAAGAGGTACTTCTACCGACCGATGGGTCAAAAGGCGTAAAGAGGGCCTGTGACTGTGCTATCAATCTAGCACAGAAGTGCGGATCGAGAGTGCACGTTCTCTTTGTTGCTGAGACAGTCTATCAACGTCCCTGGTTCTCCTACGATGTTTCGGATGAGGCCCAAAAGAAGATCCTCGAAGCTGGAAAGAAGATTGTCGAGAAAACGCGAGGAGAATTGCAGCGCCACGGTGTGAATCGGGTTGAATGCCTGGTCAAAGAAGGGCATCCGGCAGAGGCCATCCTCAGCTACGCAAAAGAAGTCAGCATCCATCTTATCGTCATAGGAACACGTGGACGAAGAGGCATTGAACGCGCGCTTATGGGCAGCGTCACCCGTGAGGTCGTCAATCTATCAGAAGTTCCGGTGCTAGTGGTCAGGGCTACTCCAATCGATCGAAAAGAACCGCAAAACCCGTCTTCCTTGATGGAGTAGGGGCCCCCGTCCGCCACTTTCAACACAGCGAAGCTCCCCGCCCAAAGGGCGGGGCAGTTCAATCCTACTCTCACAGAAGGCAGAATAGTGATGGTGCTAGGGTCGCCGAGTCTACGGCGTGTTGTTCTCCCGGGTCTCGTTGCTTTGCTCGCCACTGCTCTGCGCTTTGTTTTCGTTTTGTGATTAAGCGAGACGCTCAGCTGGTCTCACAGCTCACCTATTGCTCTTATGCAAAAGGTTCCTCCAAATCTAGCAAGGCACCGGGAACTCCTCTCCTCTTACAACCATCTCTTCCGCTTGAAATAGAGAATCATGCCGACCACAGCAAGGCCCATGACTCCCAACGCGCCGAAATACCCCCAAGACCAGCGCAACTCCGGCATGTACTGGAAATTCATGCCATAGATCCCTGCGACGAACGTCAGGGGAATGAAGATGGTGGCGATGATCGTGAGCACCTTCATCACCTCGTTCATGCGGTTGCTCACGCTGGACAGATAAATGTCCAACATGCCGGAGATCATGTCGCGAAAGGTCTCCACCGTATCAATGACTTGGATAGAGTGGTCGTAGACGTCACGGAGATAGATAAGGGTGTGCTCCTCAAAGAGGGCGGATTCCCCGCGCTGTAGTCCACTGATCACCTCCCGCAGCGGCCAGACGGACTTGCGCATGAACAAGAGCTCTCGTTTGAGGGCGTGGATCTCTTCCAAGGTCTTCGGGCTGGGCTTTTCAACCAGCTCTTCCCCCAGGATCTCCACTCTGTCCCCAACCTTCTCCAACAGGATGAAGTAGTGGTCGACGATGGCATCAACCAACGCGTACGCCAGGTAGTCAGCGCCCATTTTGCGAATCCGCCCACGATTATTGCGGATTCGTTCCCGTATCGGATCGAAAACGTCCCCCTCCCTTTCCTGAAAGGAAATGACCAAATTGGGACCGAGAATGAGGCTCACCTGTTCCTCGTCGATCTGTTCACTGGCCTCGTTGTAAAGGAGCATTTTCAGCACGATGAACAGGGTGTTCTCGTAGTCCTCCATCTTGGGACGCTGGCCGGTGTGGACGATGTCTTCCATCACCAGTGGATGGAGACCGAAGTGTTTTCCTAGTGCCTCGACAATCTCAACTTGGTGGAGGCCGTCGATGTTGATCCACGTGATGGTGGGCTTGTCTTTGAACGGAAAGCACTCCTCGATTGTGGTGACTTCTTTCTCCTGAAACGCACTTTCGTCGTAATCCAAAAGAGAAATCCTAGCGCGCTCTACCTTGACTTCGCCGACGTGGATCAGCGTTCCCGGCGATAGGCCCGCTTTTCGTCCGCCCCTTCGTATGAATCTGGCCATGGCTCACCTCCGTTTGATTATAGATGCAGAATGAGGTCCTTGTCTCACTCGCGCGACGAGCTTACTCTTGTTTGGTTGCTTGTGGAAATGCAAACAAGCAGTAGGGCGAGCTGTTCTTTTGCGCAGAAGCTTGAAAAGCGATGTAAAGGAAGTACCTAGCAAAAGCGGTCGCGCTGTAGAAGTGTTCTACCTCGACGAGGATTTGTTCGCTGGTGGAACAACGGCCGAAGCAAGCCGATCGAGCGCTTCAAACGACAGCGTCTCCCCGCGGGCGGTCGGGTCGATCCCGGCTTCTTTCAACACCTTTTCAATCTGATCCGCAGAAAGCCAATTGCGTAGTGCTCTACGGATCATCTTGCGTCGACCGCCATAGAGCGTTCGCACAAGGCGAAAGAAGATTTCCTCGTCCGCTGAGAATCTCGGCCGTTCGCGGATCACTAGGCGCCACAGCATAGAATCGACAACGGGGGTGGGGAAGAAGGCACTTCTGTCAACGCGGCGAACGATGGACGCATCGGCGTAGGCCTGCACGAGTACTCCCAACGCACTTCCATCTGGGCCAGGGCTGGCCGTGATCTTCTCCACGACGTCGCTCTGCGCGAGCAGCAACGCTTCCAAGATCGATCGACGATGGTCGACGAGATGCTTGAGAATGGGGCTAGTAATTCGATACGGAATGCTCCCCACAATGTATACGGACTTCTCCCCAAACCCGTGTGCGAAGTCAAACTCGAGGAAGTCTTGACGCACGATTTCCACATTTTCCAGGCCGCTGACCGTTTGTTGGAGGACCTCGGTCAACCGGCGATCGACCTCAACCGCGACCACGCGCGAGGCGATACGGGCGAGCTCACGCGTTACCGTTCCCAGCCCCGCACCGATTTCGAAGACCTCGTCCGGTTTCGCTCGCTCTACTTCGGAAACGATCGCCCGGAGGACCGACCGGTCGACGAGAAAATTTTGTCCCAAGCGCTTGCTCGGGCGAATCCCGGCCGACCGCAGTAGCGAGACGACGGACTCGCGGGACGTCAGATCGTCACAGACCACTGTGTTCTGCTAGCCACTCGGTGATTGTCTCTATCACGCGTGGATCGATCGGGTCGTCGATGTGGCGGTAGACCAGGCTCGGGTCTTCGGGATGGTGGCGTAGGAGGTGGTTAAGGTTGGGGAGGATGAGAGCGGTAACGTCGTCATTGCCGGCCTCCTCGAGCGTCGTTTTCAACGGCTCAGCTTCTGCAGCCGGTACCTGTAGGTCCTTCTCCCCGTTGATGATTAACACCGGGCAGGTGGCCTGGCGGATCGAGCGCAGCGGATCGTCGCTGTAGTGCTGTCGCAGCCACGAGAGAGACAACGGAGTCGCCTTGAGCTGTGCTGCTGCTTCTGGTGTCAGCCACGGCATCGCCTCGATGAGCTGGTCGGTGGTGTAGTCGCTCCACTCGCCGCTTGATCCCTTGACAAACGCGATGTATTGATCCTGTTGAGCAAGGACTGCTCCAATCTCCTCCTCGCTCATCCCTTGCATTCGGGCCAGAGTCTCCACCTGCCAACGGGTGATCTGATCGAGGGATCGCGCAGCCGCTGCCAGGAGCACTAGGCCAGCTAGGTCTGCATCCTCCGCGGCGATGATCGGTGCAAGATAGCTACCTTCGCTGTGCCCGATGAGAAAACAGCGCTGTGGGTCAATGCCTTCGGCCGCACGCAGGGCGGCGAGGGCAGCGCGCACATCGCCAACTAGATCGTCTCTCGACGCTTCCTCGGAGACGCCTTCGCTTGTACCCACCCCGCGCTTGTCGTAGCGCAACGATCCAATTCCGGATTGCGCCAACGCTTGGGCGAGCTGACGATAGGCGTCCATCTTAAGACCTTGTGCATTTCCATCCCGATCGACCGGCCCGGAGCCGTGGATGAATAACACTCCCGGAACCGGTTGTGCTGCCCCTTCGGGAAGGGTCATCGTTCCTGCAAGGGAGAGCCCCTCACTCTTGAACATCACCTCCTCCTCGAGGAGTCCTTCTGGACGGGCTTCGGGCGCTTTTTCGAGCTCGACGGCAATCCCTTCTGGAAAAAGCTCCGCGTTGTAGGCCACCGTGGCTTGAGTTGGGATTGCCACTCCGGCCAATCGGTTGGTGTAGGTGATCAGGTAAACGCTGAGGTCGCCAAGCTTCAGTTCGTACAGTTTTCCCTGATAGGCGGTCTCCCCCGAGATAAATTCCGTGGTGTTTGGGCCGCGCAGACTGGACGGAAGCGCAAGCAGCGGCTGAGGAATCGCTGCGGTGAAGTCACGATCGATGGCTTGAGCCTCGGCGGCCATCAGCAACACGACGTAGTGGCTCACCAGGTCGTTGTCGAGGATCAGCGTGTTGTGAATGCCGGGGACCTCGGCGGTGAGCGGTTCATCGCCGACACCGAGGACCTCCATCTGCAATCCAGTTACACCCATCTGGGCAGAGATGATCTGTGATCCGGACGGTGTGTCTGCCCCAAGGTGGTAGACGACAGGCGTGAAATCGCTATCGAGCTGGTACTGCTGCGCCAAGTTGATCGTCTCCTCTCCCACCACAATCGTCGCTTCGGAAAGCAATATGTATCCCTCTTCAGGGGAGAAGAAGAGCGTGTACGCTTCCTCGATGACCGGCACCCCCGCTTGTTCGAGGACAAACCGGCCGGTATCGATTAACTCACCACGAACCTCGGCCTGGCGGTCTGCAACCGGCAGCTTTTCCCGAGGAAAGATCATTCCGACAAGAAGAATCACACCAAGAATCGCCGCAATAAGCAGAATTTTGTTGTCCATGTTTCCCCCTTACTTCCACCGTGTCAGGATCTGCTCCCTGCTAAACACCCTAATGGCAAAGTATAGCACGATGATACTGGCGGCGGCGAGAACGAGACCCTCCACTCCCACAAGAAACAGACTCACCAACGTCTTGCGGCTGCTGTAAATGATGAGCGGGATGATCCCAGGCAAGATCGCGAAGCTCGAAAACTGATACGCAGCACGGGCGTCGGAAGCGCGCGATGAGACGAGCATGGTCACCCCGACAGAGAAGAGGGCCAACAGCGGCGACAACCCAAAGATGGCGGCGAGCCACGGTGCGGTCAACACGTGCGGAGGCAATCCGCGCGAAACCGTGCTTGCTCCCAACAGGAACAACGCAAAGCTGATCCAATTGATGGCGAGCGCAGGCAGCACGCTGGCGAGCGCCTTTCCCAGAAAGAGCTCAAGGTCCGATATCGGAGTCGCCAGGAGCGGCTCGAGGCTGCTTTGCTCCTTCTCGCCGACAATCGAATAGACGGCGATGGCCAGGGGAATGATTGCAGGAAGGAGGAGGAAATACATCAAGGCCGTATTAAACAGAACGACCTGCGCTGCTGGATTATCCACGCCGCGGCCCTGGGAGACGAGGTATACTGACATGCCCACGAGGAACAGCGGAAGGAAGAGCGCACCGAACAGGATCATCTTGTTGCGCAGCGATTCCCGCCATTCCTTGAGCACAATTACGCTAATTCGGCGCACCATTGCCCTCCATCAGATCGAGGTACAGATCCTCAAGCGAGACTCGAAGCTCGTTTACAAACTGGACCTGTGCCCCCAACTCGACTAGCCGTTTCACCACCAGGGGATTCTGTCTCTCCGGATCGGAAAGCGCGATCACGAGTTTGTTGTCCACACGCTCGATCCGTTTGATGAACGGAAAATCGAGCGCGTCTTCTAACCCAGGACGAGGGTCAGCAAGGTGAACGACCGTACGTCGTCCGTACATCCGTTCTTTCAGTTCCTGCGGCTTCCCGATAGCGACAAGCCGCGTCTTGAACAGCGCCACGCGGTCACAGAGTCGATCGGCCTCGTCGAGGTTATGGGTACACAGGAAGATCGTACGCTCTTTGGTGCGCAGGGTCTCGATGAGCTCGCGGACCACCTTGGCTGCCTCCGGATCGAGGGCAGCGGTCGGCTCGTCGAGGAAGAGAATGTCGGGCTCGTGAAGGAGCGCGCGGGCCAGGGCGAGTTTTTGTCGCATTCCCTTCGAGTAACTGCCGGCCGGGTCATCCCGTCGCTCCCACAGCTCGAACAGTCGCAAATAGCGCTCCACCTGAGATACGGAGTCTCTGACCCCGTGAAGTTTTGCGAAGAAAAGAAGGTTATCGCGTGCTGACAGACGTTTGTACAGTCCCGGCGTCTCGGTGAGCACGCCAACGTGCTGTCGGATTGTGCGGTTCTGGCTTCCCAGGTGAAATCCGGCCACGGTCGCTGTGCCCTCGCTTGGCGCGATCAGCGCTGCCAGCATGCGGACGGTCGTCGTCTTGCCGGCACCGTTCGGCCCGAGAAACCCGAAGATCTCGCCCTTTTCAACCGCAAGGTGAAGGTCTTCAACGGCCACAAGGCTCCCGAATCGACGCGTCAGGCCATCGGTCGTAATCATCGCTCTCCTTCGTACTTCGAGGCCTCGATCTGTCTGCGCAGCCGATCTTCTCGGGACTTCCGTGCAGGGACTGACTCCTTTAGCGGTTCGGTTTTGGGGACCGACGAGGCCGCTTTCACGAGGCCAAGTCTCCGCGCGATGAACTTGAAGTTCACGGTGATTCCCAACGCCCACACTACGAATGGGCGATCTTGGTCACTCCAGAACGGAAGCTCCATCACCTCTCCACTCCGATCTCAGAATCCCCATAATCACGGTGTCGTGGTAGCGACCGTCCCGATAGTACGATTCGCGCAAGACGCCCTCACGGGTGAACCCGAGCTTCTCATAGACGCGCTGGGCCCGGAGATTGTGGGCGTACACTTGAAGCGAAATCCGATGCAATCCCAATTGGTCGAAGCCGTAGTCGAGAATCAGCCGCGAGGCATCCGAACCGTATCCCTTGTCCCATTCTTCCTTATCTCCGATCATGATTCCAAACTGCGCGCGGCGGTTTGGGTAATCGATCTGGTGGAGCCCACAGTTACCGATGTGGCGGTCCCCGTCTTTGAGAACGATCGCCAGTGGGATGTCTCGGTCGGTTTTGTACAGGGT
>CAZOUO010000136.1:0-6941 GCA_964582975.1 uncultured Thermotogae bacterium
GTCGAGGCCGCTTCGGGGAAGGTCTCGTTGCGTTTTACATCGTCGGATATGAGAAGGGGCTCGACCGAGATGCGAGAATAAGGCTCAAAGATCTGATCGGTAACATCGTATCGAACGAGGCTCGCGTGGAAGTCGTGGTAACACTGGGAGACCCCGCAAAAGGGATACTGGAAATTGCTGAGAAAGAGAAAGTGGATCTCATTGTCATCGCCACCCATGGTAGAACAGGATGGCCGCACCTTGTAACAGGGTCTGTTGCAGAGAAAGTTGTCCGCCACGCCTCTTGCCCAGTACTGACGATCCGCATGCCACGCAAACAGACGACGGCCTAAGTCGCCGAGAGGATGGCCTTGAGTGAACGGGCCCTGGGATGTAGTTGAGCCCTTGCCGACGCGAGCATGTCGTGATGAAAAGCCACTGTAGAAGATGATCCAGAACAAACGTAGTCTGCGAGCACCACAGGAAAGGGCGTTTAAAGACGTTGGGGTATTCGCAACGACTCCCTTCATCTACAAAGGGACTGAAACTCTGGGAGAATACCTTGTTGACCACTACAAGACACCCAGCGTAGAACGGCCCGTAAAGGCAGAGGGAACATTCCATGCGAGGAGATTCTTCATACTGCAAATCAGGAGACGGTTGGACTCTTCGACTGGATACGAAGTTCGATTGACACAGCATCCCTTCCTATTGCAGTTTTCCGTGTGGGCATTCTGTGAACAAGAAGCCCAGGTTTCCACGACGATTAAGGAATACTGGGAGACAATATCTCCCTTTTTCCGCCGCCCCAGCGAAGCTTAAGGCGCTACTAGATTCCAAAGGAAGTTTTGCTCCTGGGAGTCCAACCGTTGGAGAATGGAGGTGCCAGCAGATGGAAGCTTATCTCTCACTGGGGTTCATCAGATCCTCTGCTACTGGGGTCCTTCTCTTGTACACTTTTCGATCAAACGCAATCACTCAAGTGGGCATACTACTGTTGACATCAGTTCGTGTACGGGTGCCAGCAAGTACTAACAAGAAGCCAAAAGTAGTAATTCGCGCCATGGTTAGGAACATCCCTCTGAATGCGAATAGCGGCATTACGAGGCCAGCAACTTGCGGCGCGAAAACACCCCCAAGCGCCCGGGTTGAGTCAAAAAGGCCAAGCATAACGGCATGTCGCTCGGCAGGAATGACGTCACCGATGTGGGCCGTTGAGCCCATATACAAAGCGGCAAAGGCTGTTCCCACTAGCAAATGACCAACAGCCATTTCCCACACTCCCTGGGCAAGGGCAAAGACAGGTGCGACACACACGGACAGCCCAAAGCCTACCAGGAAGATCACCTTTCTTCCCAATCGATCTGCCAAGTGGCCAAAGAGGACTAATCCCAGCACTTGGGCCAGGGCAGTAAGGCCACTTACCACACCCATAGATCCGGCGGTGATTCCAAGTGAAGCCATGTAGACAAAGATCAAGCTGAAACTTCCAGCAATTCCCATCTGGCGAAACATAACACCAAGGTACAAAGCCCTCAGCCCCTTGTCTCTCAGGTACCGCCAAAACGGACTTCTGCCGTGCGTGACAACTTCTTGGGGCACCCGAAGGGAGAAAAGAGGGGCCAAGGAAACGAGGGGGAGAAAAGCCAATAGTGACACCGTCCATCGAAAACCGATCGCTTCGAGAAGAAAACCAGACGCGGCTCCCCCTACCATCCACCCCAACGCCCGAGACGAACTTATGTAAGAGAGGTTTCTTCCGCGCCCAAGCCTGGAGCTCACACTGGAAACCATTGCCATGGTAATGGGAGCAAAGCCAGAGATGATAACGGCTCTGATCAATCGAATCACAAGCACCCCGGAAGAAGGGAGTAGCAAAGCAAATGAGGCGAGCGTAAGCGCGCTTGCAGGTAGTATCAAGAACAACAAGCCCTTTCTTGAGAAGCGATCTCCCAAAGCTCCCCAAAGCAGGCTTCCAACAAGCATCCCAAGCCAAGTCAATGTTGAAAGGAGGCTGATGGTAATCGGCTGAGCCTGGAGATCCTTCAGGTAAAGCTGAAGAGGAAGATCCAACGCTGAGGCAGCGATACACCTGAGAATGCTAATTATGACCAAGGGAAACAGCAACACTGTATGCGGCATCGCGTCAATGTCACAGTTCGTGTCTTGCAAGCTGCGGTTTTCTTCCACTTTCCTGCGCATACAAGGTGCCATGCTACACGCAAAGGGAGAACAGGTCTATAGACGCATGCCCTCCTGCACCACTCATCTGCAGACAACAGATCGCGCCCAAGAACTACTGGTGCTATTGATGTGGACTTCCTATTGCACGTGGTGACTGTCATTGGCCAAATATACCGGGTTTTCATAAGATATGGGACGATGAGAAACGTTGGTCTGGAGCAGCGGCCCGAAGTCAGCGTAGTAGTTCCCGCGCTAAATGAGGAACACGAGATCGTCCACTGTTTGGCAAGCTTGGCCCGCCAGACCATTCGAGGCTTCGAGGTCATCGTAGTTGACAACGGCTCTAAGGATGCTACAGTCTCAATTGCGCAGGCTTGGGGGGCGTCGCCGATCAACGAGCCAAGACAAGGTATTTCCTACGCGAGAGAAAAAGGTTTTCTGGCAGCACCGGCAGACATCATCGCCTCCACAGACGCGGATACGGTGGTGCCGCCAAATTGGCTAGAACGAATTCACAGAACCTTCGCAGAGACCCCGGAAGCAGTGGCCGTATTTGGCCCGTATCGCTATAAATCACCCCCGACACCTATCAGCATGTCGAGTTTGCTCATCCCCTATTTCTCACGAGGTCTCATGATTGCACAGCGACTGACATGGAAGTTTGGACATCCCTATTTCTCAGGGGCAAACTTTGCCGTCCGCCGTGAAGCTTTCCTTAAGGTAGATGGATTCCGCTCTCTCAACAACGGCCAGATCTACTCGGATTGGGAGGACGTCCAGCTCGGCATAAAGCTTTATCGCCTCGGCAAGATCTGTTATCTTCCGGATCTGATCGTCCTGACTTCAGCTCGCAAGCTCACGCTGGTAAATGCTCGACACTTACTCACTGGCACTCCTCGAAAGGCACTACGAGTCCAATTCATGGGCAAAGCTCTGTAAGTTGGTTGCCCGGCCTGAAAGCAAGGAGGACGCGATAATGGCGGAACGAGAAACTGGCACGGCCAAGTGGCTCAGCACCGCCAAAGGCTATGGCTTCATCGTACGTGACAGAGGAGGTGACTCTTCGTGCACTTCACAGCCATTCGCAGCAAGAGACATGGACGGTTAAAAAAGACAGCGAGTGGCATTCACGGTCATCCAAAGAGGAGAAAGGTCCTCGTGTGTAAGATGTGGTTGCCGCAGATTGAAAGGCCACTAGCACCAGAAAGAAACACGCCAGGACGCAGAAGCGAAGCGGCTCCCTCACCCCTTGAGCCGTCAGATCGTTTCCCAAAGAGACGATTTCCACCCGGCTTCTTCTATTCCAGGGCGAAAGAGCCGCACAGGGAGAGGTTACTTCTTCGCGACGGCCTCCTTCAGGGTCTTGCCCGATTTGAAGGCTGGCACTGCCTTTGCTGGAATGTTGATCCTCTGCCTGGTCTGTGGGTTTATTCTCGCTGATGCCCTGCGTGTTCTTACCTCAAACTTCCCAAATCCTGCCAGATGTACTGATTTATTATCTGCCAATGCGTCGGTTATCAAGTCTAACATCGCTTTGGTGGCTTTAGTCGCATCCCTCTTCGTCAGACCAGCCTTCTTTGCTAATTGTTCTATGAATTCTGATCTGTTCATAGTTCACCTCCTCTGCCTAGTGAATTACGATTCGCATAGACAGGGGCACAACCCACGCCGGACGTTCAATGTCCGGCAAGCGAGAGCTTAGATACGTGGCGCCAACTTGAAGGTTAACCATTGAGGTCCTCCCCTCTCTACCCGGGAAAACACCTGCGCCACAGCAAGGTCGTGCTTGGTCGGGATTATCAGTTCCTCTTTCCGCTCCAGAGGCTCATGGACTGCCTTAACAGGTGCAGGCTGAAAGGACAGGTTGTTTCAGCCCGAATGAAGCGTGTCTGCACCCTGCCAATAGACAATGTCGCTGTCTTAATCGTCAGAAACG
This sequence comes from uncultured Thermotogae bacterium, assembly GCA_964582975.1. Taxonomy (GTDB): domain Bacteria; phylum Bipolaricaulota; class Bipolaricaulia; order UBA7950; family UBA9294; genus CAZDDA01. The sequence goes on from CAZOUO010000136.1 coordinate 4,100, forward strand.
CTCTCAAATTCCAATGGCTCTTCTTCGATTACCTCAAGCAAGGCCCCACATTCAGGGCACTCTATCTGGGCGAAAAGATTGACTTCGTCTTCAGATACCTGTATTCTCGCGTGGCATTCCGGACAGGTTGCTTTGGGCATTCCTACCTCCAGAGAGACACTCTATGTCTTCCCCTTCTTCTTTGGGCCTTTTTTCTTGGTCCCTTTTTTCTTGGTCCCTTTTTTCTTCTGCACTACCCCTGCACCCCCTTTCCTCGCCGGTCCACCAACGAAGGCCGTAGCATAATCCCCAAACCTATTGGAAGTCAAGAAGAAAGAACTGCCTCCTTGTCCTCTTTGTGGTATGGCCAGGGGTCCGGTCTCATGTGGGGTCTCCCCGCCGGTTTTTCTATGTGAACGTTGCCCGTATTGATCAATCGGGACAAGCTTCAACTGACTCAGACAAGCCGCGAATTGCCATCGGCCTGTAACCTGCAAGCCACTAGTACTCGCTCTCTGACTCCTACAGTAATCCGTGGCTGGTCATGTCCAACGTTTCTCCTCTTCAAAACCCTCTTCCAACTCGCTATACCTCCTGCCCTCTTCATGGCTTGGTAACAGTTGGTTGAACTACTGCTGAGGATCAAGAAGGAGATTTGATGGCCCATCAAAAGAGGAAGCTGGTCGACGTAAGCAAAAGAGGACTCCGATGCGCTGACTGTGACGCAGAGATCCAGGAACTGCCATTCGAACCAGATGCTGATCGCCCGGTTTACTGTATGGACTGCGCACGGAAGCGGCGCCGCCCAAGACGCCCAACCAACCAGGACACCTCCGCTAGTGTAGAACCCTGGGTAGCGCTTCATCTCACGTGCGGCGAGGCTGGAAAGCCTTTTGTTTTCCAAGTTCTCCGATCCTCGCACAGGACCGGCTTTTGCACCGTGAATGCGTGTAGGACAGTGGTCGGTCAGCCCGCTGGCCACGCGAAGTGTTTCAAGTGAAACGTCGCCAGAATACACTGGACAGAGATCCCCGAGGATGCACACGTTGTCTCGTCCTTCAAGAATTTCTTGTTTGCTTGTGTCTTACTGCTCCTCAACGGCGATCCGTGTCTGAATTCCCAAGTACTCCAGGAACGCCCCCAGTTTTCGAAGAAGCTGCTCTTCGTTTAGGGAATAAAACCGGTTTTGAGCATCCACCCGGACTTTCACGAGATCGAGCATTCTCAATACCTGAAGATGCCGCGAGACAGTGGGCCCGGCAAGCTTCACAAGCTGTGTGAGTTCATCCACTGACAGCTCCTCGCTTTCCGCTAGGAAATGAAGGAGTCTTGTTCGAGAACGGCTTGACAGGGCCTTGAAGAAAGTTGAGTGTGGGTCTGGCATTCCGCAACCTCCTTTGCTTATCGCTTCAACCTCTTGACAACGATTTGCTTCTGAGTATAATACGGGCAGCGTAACTTTACAAGTGCGCAAATGGGCATCTGTAAAGGGGGTGTAAAACCATGGGCAACGGCAGAAAGAAGTCGAAGAAGACCAAGAAGCCTGGCAAGTAACTCTAGTGAAAGGCGGCCCTCTTTACCCCCTTCCTTCATGGTTCACCCACAGAGGGCCGCCACGACAAACAAAGAAAGGCCAATCTCTCACCGAGAAGAAAGAGGCACTCTGAAAATGGATGTGAGAGTATGGTTGGGCGGGTATCAAGTCTGCGGTACTAGCCATTTCGGATGGAGATGGGTATTTCGCGTCTTTTGCCGGATCTTCTCGAAACTTCCACAACCTCGAATACGAGCTCACCCCCCTATAGCCGCGCCTACATTTATTAAGAGGATTGCAATCTCGTGTTCGTAACTGGGTCGCCTGGGATGAACAAGTGAGACATCCAGATTCAAAATGGAGAAAGGAAGGCTCGCAATCTTAGGGAAGGCAAGCGGTGCGAGTAGACCAAGGAGGAGAACTACTTGCGCAAGCGGCCCACCCCAGTGGTAACAGAAGATATGGGAGGAGACAGTGATCCAGAAAGCTTGCCTCATCTGCGGGGCGTCGATTCGCATTTCGGGAGATGACGAGCTTTTCAACAGCGATCTCTGCTGCAACGAATGCATTACCTACTTGGAGGGCGTTGGGAAAGGCCCTGCGGAGCGAAAGAGATCATTAGCAACTCCAGAGGAAAGGAAGTGGAGCCGGAAAAGAACACGGATAAAAGACGCCGCAGTTTCATCGTGATCACTTCTGTGGGAAAGAGGAAATGCGCTTTTCTCCTTGGAGGTGAGGAAAATGGCGATAAAGAGCGACGCTTCTACCTTCTCTATCTTCATTCCCAAGTCAAAGATGGAACAACAGCCTCTGGACCGATTGAGCAAACTCAGCAAGCAGAGGGATCTCTCGATCAATTACCTGGTGGTGGAAGCGATTCTGGAATACCTCGACCATGCAGAGCGGAGGGAGGCGAGAACAGGAGAACCCCCGGTTAGCCTCGATGAGGACGAAGGCGCTTTGGGAGCGGGCCCCAAAAGCTGAAGGGATCGGGTGAGCCCAAGCAGAAGAAGGTTGATTAGGAGGGGGGCAGCGGAACGTTGGAGGAGGACTTGAATGAAGATCAGACCGTTGGGCAACAGGATCTTGGTGAAAAAGATTGAGGCTGGGGAAAAGAAAACCGTGGGAGGGATCTTCCTGCCTGATAGTGCAAAGAATGAAAAGGTCGTGCGCGGGAAGGTCCTCGCTGTGGGGACAGCGGAGAAGATTGAGGTCAAGAAGGGAGATGAGATCATCGTCTCAAGCTACGCCGGAACAGAGTTTGAGGTCGATAAAAACAAACTCCTGTTGGTGAAAGCCACTGATGTGCTAGCTGTCATCAAGAAGAAG
>CAZOUO010000137.1:0-6859 GCA_964582975.1 uncultured Thermotogae bacterium
GCACAGGTCAGCCTGCACCGACTACGTGGGGGATACGTCCCTGCGGCCAAGTGGCGAAACATCGCTAATGCTGCGAGCAAGTTCCAGAAGGCCACGCTGATCATCGACGATACCCCCGGCGCTTCCATTTTGGAGATCCGGGCCAAGGCACGTCGAATGGCTGCTCAGCACGGTTTGGACATGCTCATCGTGGACTACCTCCAGCTGATCGAGGGAGCGGTCCGCACCGACGTGCGCGAGCAGGAGATCGCCTACATCTCCCGCTCTCTGAAGAAGCTCGCCCGTGAGCTCCACATCCCGGTGATTGCGGTCTCCCAGCTCAATCGGGCCGTGGAACGGCGGCCAGGATCCAAGCGGCCCCAGCTTGCGGATCTGCGGGAGAGCGGAGCGATCGAGCAGGATGCCGATGTTGTCGCTTTCATCTACCGCAAGGATTATTACGATGAACCGGCCGATATCGACCAAGGGATACAGAGCGCAGGCAGCGAGGCGGAGATCATCATCGCCAAACAGCGCAACGGTCCGCTGGGAAAGATCACCGTCAACTTTCATAAGGCCTACGCCAGCTTCTACCCATTAACCCGAGAAGAGGGCCCACCCTTCTAAACGGGGTCTTGAACGGGAAAAGCGCGTACCCGTATAATCACCCTTGAACTTTCGATCCAAGCAACAGGAGGAGCTATGACATATCCGCCGCAGTTTCGTTATACCGAGGGCCACGAGTGGGTGGCCCTGGAGGCAAACCAGGCAAAGATAGGAATTACCGAGTACGCGCAAGGTGAGTTGGGGGATATCGTGTTCGTCGAGCTTCCCTCCCCAGGGACCGAGGTCAAGAAAGGGGAGAACCTGGCAACGGTGGAGTCAGTGAAGGCAGTGAGTGACGTCTATGCGCCGGTCAGCGGCAAGGTGCTCGAGGTGAACACGCAGCTTGAATCCTCCCCAGAAACGATCAATCAAGATCCTCACGGCGCAGGGTGGCTCGTCCTCCTTGAAGCAAGTGACCCCTCCGAGGCAGACGCCCTTCTCGACGCAGCCAGTTACGAACGCTATCTCGCTGAGAAATAGCCTTACGATGCGTTACATTACGAATACCGATGCCGATCGCCGTGCGATGCTTGCGGCGGTCGGTCTTGCTTCGTTGGAAGAGCTGTTCGCCGACATCCCCCAGGCTGTTAGGGACCGCTTCCAGCCGATGTGCCTTCCTGCCCGAAGTGAGATGGAAGTCGCCCGCAGCGTGCAACAGCTCGCTTCCTTAAACAAAGCCCACTGTGATAGTATTTCCTTCCTCGGGGGTGGGATCTACGATCACTACGTCCCAAGCGTCGTTTCGCATGTCACCTCGCGCTCTGAATTTTATACCGCCTACACCCCGTATCAGCCGGAGGTGAGCCAGGGCACGCTCACCGTGATGTTTGAGTTCCAAACGCTGGTTTGCGAGCTAACAGGAATGGAGGTAGCCAACGCCTCGATGTACGACGGCGCCACCGCACTTGCCGAGGGGGTACTAATGGCTGACCGAATTGTCGGCAAGCAACGGATTGCTCTTAGCAGTGCCCTCTTCCCGCATTATCGGCGTGTACTCGACACATACTGCTGGGCGGCCGGAATCGAGGTCGTAGAGCTTCCCATCACCAAGGACGGCCAGGGCGATACGGCGGCGATTCCAGACGGGCTCTCTGGCCTCGTCATTCAGAGTCCGAACGCATTTGGGGTGATCGAGGAGTTCGAAGGGCTAAAAGGAGCAGTCGGTGAAGCCCTGCTGATCGTGGTGACAAACCCGATTTCTCTTGGACTCCTCGCCCCTCCTGGCCAATTCGGCGCGGATATTGTGGTTGCCGAAGGCCAGCCCCTTGGACTTTCTCCCGCTTTCGGCGGCCCCCTCCTTGGCTTGTTTGCCACTCGTAAGCGTTACCTGCGACAGATGCCCGGCCGAATCGCCGGACAGACGGTCGATGCGGAAGGGAAGATTGGTTACACCATGGCCGCTCAGACTCGGGAGCAACACATCCGACGCGAGCGAGCGACGTCCAATATTTGCACCAACTCGGCCCTGTGCGCGCTGGCTGCCACCGTGTACTTAGCCAGCCTGGGTGCAGACGGCCTACAGAAGCTGGCCCAGTTAAACCTGGAAAAAGCTCACTACCTGGCAGAGCAGATCACCGCTCTTTCTGGCTACGAGCTTGCGTTCGGTGCCCCCTTCTTCAACGAATTCACCGTTTGTGTGCCAGCCGACCCAGAAAAAATCTCTGCTCGACTGAAAGAGGAGGGGATCCTGGTTGGGGATCCACGCTCACTGCCTGACGTCGGGTTGGCTGGGGTCCTTCGTTTTGCGATCACCGAGAAGCGAACAAGGGAAGAACTCGACTTGCTGGTGACCATTCTAAGAGGGATTCAATGAGCACGATTTTCGATCGTGAAAGACCGGAAGACATTGGGGGACTCTTCCCCGCACCCGATGTTCCTGCGAAGGGCCAAGAAAAATTGATTCCTTCCTCGCTTCTACGTGAGCTTGCGCCACGGATTCCCTGTCTCAGTGAGCCGGAGCTCGTGCGCCACTATACTCATCTTTCCAAGTTAAACTACGGTGTCGACGATGGCTTCTACCCGCTTGGAAGCTGCACGATGAAATACAATCCCAAGATCAACGAGGATCTGGTACGTCTTCCTGGCTTTGCCCAGGCACATCCACTCGCCAATGAGCAGCATGTTCAAGGCTGCCTCAAACTGCTTTTTGAGATGTCGAAGCTTCTGAGCAAGGTAGCAGGGTTAGCGGACGTCACCCTCCAGCCGGCAGCCGGAGCACACGGTGAACTAACGGGAATGTTCTTGGTAAAGCATTATTTTGAGGACCGAGGCGAGGATAAACGCAAGCGGATCCTTCTTCCGGATTCGGCACACGGTACGAATCCTGCTTCGGCGGCCCTTTCCGGCTTCTCTGTCACTGAAATTGACTCCGGAGAAGACGGATTGGTCAACCTCGTTGCCCTTGAGAAGGCCCTCGATGAAACCGTAGCGGCGATTATGCTCACCGTTCCCAATACCCTTGGTATCTTTGAGGAGCAAATCCTCGAAGTAACGGACATGGTGCATGCGGCAGGCGGGCTTTGCTACTTCGACGGAGCGAACTTGAACGCCTTTCTCGGACGAGCGTGCCCCGGCGACATGGGGGCAGACATCTTCCACTTCAACCTGCACAAGACTCTCTCCACCCCACACGGTGGCGGCGGACCCGGGGCGGGACCCGTTGCCGTGGCAGAGCAGTTGGTTGAGTTTCTGCCGGTGCCGCGGATCGTCAAGGAGGACGAAATCTACCGCCTTGATTGGAACTGTCCCCAATCGATCGGCTGCGTTCACTCCTTTTACGGGAACTTCGGGGTGATCCTCAAGGCCTACGCCTACCTGTTACGCCTCGGGGATGAGGGGTTGTGTGCGGTCAGTGAAAACGCGGTGTTAAACGCCAACTACCTTCAGGAACGCCTCAAGAAAACCTATCGCCTTCCTTACGATCGCCTCTGCAAGCACGAATTCGTCCTCTCTGGCAGAGGAGTCGCGGAAGGGGTAAGCACATTTGACATTGCCAAACGCTTAATCGACTATGGCTTCCACCCGCCGACAATCTACTTCCCACTGATCGTCCCCGAGGCCCTCATGATCGAGCCGACCGAGTGCGAGGGAAAGGAGACACTAGACCGTTTCATTGTAGCGATGGAACAGATTGCGGTTGAGGCGATGGAGACCCCACAGCTTTTGCACGACGCACCGCAACGCGCCCCGGTGCGCCGCCTCGACCAAACCCGTGCCGCGCGTCAACCGGTGTTGTCATATCCGCTCAACGATTCCTCTGACCAGAAGGACCAGACCAGCTAAGGAGGTCATCGACTAAGCACTGAAACAAATAACGTTTTGCGGTAGGAGTGGCACAATCAGGGCCGCTCTTGCTTTCCCACCCCCACCGGTTATCCCTTTACAAAAAGAGCGTCTCATCGAAGACCCTTGATCGTCTTCTCGATCCGGGCACAGCATTGCTCGCAGAGAGCGTCATCCTCTCCCTCAACCATCACCCGGATGAGCGGTTGTGTTCCGGAGGACCGAACAACGATCCTCCCTCCTTCTCCTAAGCGCCTCCGCTCTTCCTCGATGACCCTTTTTATGGGCTCCTGCTGTAAAAGTGTTGTTGTGTTCTCAGCACTCACGTTGCATAGCCGCTGCGGATAAAGTGGGATCGCTTCTGCCAGAGTGAGTAAGTTAACCCCACATTCGTGCGCGATTTCCAATAGCTTTACCGTGGTGAGAATTCCATCACCGGTAGGGCTGTGATCAGAGAGAATGATGTGCCCAGACTGTTCGCCACCGATCTTTGCTTTGTGAGCAACCATGGCTTGGGCCACGTTCCGATCGCCGACAGGAGTACGCACCATCTGGATTCCCTCCCGCTTCAACGCCTGCTCGAGGCCAAGATTGCTCATCACTGTCGCCACAACCAGCAGTGGGTCGAGAGTTCCTTTCCGCTTCATGTGAAGTGCAGCAATCCCCATCATGTGATCGCCATCGATTGTCTCCCCGGAGGAAGAGACGAGGAGGACTCGATCTCCGTCACCGTCAAAGGCGATTCCCAAGTCGGCGTGGTGATCCAGCACCGCCGCACGAAGCGGGTCGAGGTGAGTAGAACCGCAACCTTGGTTGATCCGCTCGCCGTCAGCGGCGGTGTGAAGCTCAATCACTGTGGCGTTGAAGTGGCGCAACACACGTGGGGCAATCGCCCCCGTCGCGCCGTACGCACAATCGACCACGATCGTATTCCCAGAGAGGTCGACCTCCTCGATTTCGATCGCTCCAGTAAGAAAGGCCGCATACCGCGTCGCCGCTGCCTCCAACGGGATGATTCTCCCAACAGTCGTTGTCTGACGAGAAGTGACACCAAGCGCTTCTTCGATCGCCCGTTCTTTCTCCACGGAAAGCTTCATTCCCTGACGATCGAAGAACTTGATCCCGTTGTCCGAAGGAGGGTTGTGTGAGGCAGAAATCACTGCACCCAGCTCGGCGCATTCATCCTTAATTAAAAAGGAGATCGCCGGTGTGGGGATCACTCCAGCAAGGAGCACCTCGTACCCACACGCAGCAAACCCGGCAGCAAGTGCCCCTTCAAGCATCGGGCCACTCACCCGTGTATCCCTCCCGATGATGATCCGTCCTCCTGCAGGGACAAGGGTCTCGGAAACGGCGCGAGCAAGGGACAAGGTCAGCTCAGGTGAGAGGTCTTCATTCGCCCTCCCCCTCACACCATCAGTGCCGAATAGAGAACTCACCGGCGAGACCACCCGCCCTCATGAGTGAGAAACAGCGCCCTGGACGCCGGAGAACAAAGGATCTTTCCAACGATTCCCGGCGGCTGTTTGCCCCCAGCATTAAGCGGGATTTGAAGGTTGAGACAGAAGCTCTCCGCTCCACTGGCAAGAGAACCTCTCCCGATGAACAGACACCCAACACAATGCAATCGGAGCGACATCCTGGCAAAGTCTATCCGATTCTGTCTCAGGCACAAAATCACTAGCGAGTTGATAAACGGACTACATCACCAACTAATGGAACGAAATCGGCCGTTTTCAAGCCGTAGGAGATTCGATCGCGAACCTCAACGATGACAATCTCTCCTTTTACACCAAAGACATCGTAGGTGAGAATCACCCCGCTTGTAGGGTCGCTGACGAGATTTCTTGTATCAAGCACCTCGAAGAAGTCGCCTTTGCTCACTCCAGATGAAGTGCCCAGGTTGATCACGACACGTTCATCGGCAAGGATCGCTGCGATCTGCCCCTCCCTTTGCTCAAATTCAGGTCTTGCAACCGGCAATGATTCCTTGGCGGCAACGACCCTGGGCGCGACCTCTTCCATCCCGCGAATGAGTTCGGAGACGAGTTGGTTTAGTGCCGCATCGGTGGCCCTTCCAACAATCGTGTCAGCAAATTGATGAGTCCCCACTGTGATTTCATCAAGCGGGGTAGGTGCCAGTCCGCTCCCCAGCTTAATCTGAAAATTGACCGTGGCGATATACGCGGCACCGTCCCACAGCTTGGCAATGTACATCCCCGGACTCATCTGCGCGTTCCACATGTCACGCTGGCCCCACAACCACTTTCCACAACCGCCTGGGGAAATATATTGCCAATCGAGCCACTTGATGAATTGACCTCCGATAGTATCAATCTCAACCGTGTACCACGCTGCTTTCCCCGGGTTCCGGTAGCCAACGTGCACGGTTTCACCGATGGAATAGGAGGACTTGTTTGAACGCAATCCGCCCAGGCACACGTCGGTGGAGGCCAATGGCGACAAAGACAGGATTTTTCCGGTGCTAACCGAGAAACCTGTTGTTCCTTCCTCTTTTCCTTCGACAGAGACGGCCTTCTCGATCTCAGTGGTGTAGACGTTCACCAATCGAGCTGAGATGCCCATCTCCACCGAGGCGCTACTGAAGCTGAAGAGCCCAAGGCTTAGCGAGGCCTGCTGCACATTCACCTTGTTGACGGAACCAATAATTAACAGACCGGCACCGAGGTTCTGTCCAGCAACAGCAAGGTCCGCAGTTAAAAAGGGGTTAAGCCCACGCTCTTGCATGACCGCCTCAAGTTCGCTGCGCTCCAGAACTCGCACCCCGCTTTCTATCAACCGCTCAACCAACGCGTCGGCTACCCCTTCACCAACATTGATGAATCCAGAACTGCTTCGATCATCAAACCTGGGCACGGCCACCTTGAGCGTGGAAATGTGAGAAGCCAAGGTAGAACTCATTGGGACAGCGAGCGTGGCAACGAGGGAGTTATTTGTCTCGTTCGATTCATCGATCTTGTCAAAGGGTTGA
>CAZOUO010000138.1:0-6853 GCA_964582975.1 uncultured Thermotogae bacterium
ACCACACTTCTTGAGGTGATCAACGGCCTCCTTCCGATCACGGCAGGGACTGTACGGGTTCTCGGAGAGCCGGTCAGTCCGTCCAGCCACCGTCTCCGCCAACGGATTGCTTACATGCCGCAGGATTTGTTCTTCGACCCATCGACACCTTTTTTGTCAAGGGATGTAGCCTTGATGGGCCGATTCGCGGTGATCGGACCGTTCCGCTTCCCGAGTGAAGCGGATCGCGCCCTCGTCACTGAAGCAATGGCCGCGGTGGGGATTGGCGATCTGGCCTTAAGACCGATCGGTCGCCTCTCCGGTGGACAACAACGAAAGGTCCTCTTAGCGCGGGTGCTGGCCAAGCGCCCTCAAGTGCTCCTGCTCGATGAACCAACAGCGAGCCTCGATCCCGAGTCCAAAGAGGAGATCTCTCAATTGGTCCTCCAGATCCATGGCGAACTCTCCCTGGCCACCCTGACGGTTTCCCACGAGTCCGGCCCGCTGCTCGATCGTGCCGATCGGGTGCTCACCATCGCAGGAGGACGTCTCGTCTCCGAGGCACCCGGAAACGGCACCGTCACCCCCACCACCGTTCACGCGCAGTGCGGCTGATCATGTTCGGCATTCCCGCTCACATTGTTCTGCCTACGTTGCTCGGAAGCCTCCTGGCCGGGCTGATCTGCAGCCTGATGGGGGTTTTCGTCGTGCGGATGAACCTCTCGTCGCTCGGCTTTGCCATGTCTCATGCGGCCTTTGCCGGTGCGGCGCTGGGGTTGGCCATTTCCGCGTTCGATCCGTTGTGGATGGCGATCGTCTTCGCGGTGGCGATAGCAGCGATTCTGGGACCGCTTTCCGAAGTCTCGCGGCTTGAGCCGAACACGATTATCGGCGCGACCTTTCCCGTGATGATGGCCCTCGGCTTGATCTTCATCAATCTCGCACCCACGGCAGGTGTTGGAAGCGGCGCGCTCTCGCTTTTGTGGGGAAGCGTGCTCGGCATCACGATGGCAGATGTACTCAAGCTGGCGATCCTTGGGGTGGTGATGGGTATCCTCCTGATTGGGTTTGCCAAGGAATTGCTGGCGATTCTTCTCGACCGCAAACTAGCTGCGGCATCGGGAATTCACACTCGCATCTTCTACTACCTCGTCCTCTTTCTTACCGCGGTCACGGTTGCCCTGGCCCTGCGGGTCACCGGCGGGCTTCTCATCTACGCCTTGATGATTCTTCCCGCTTCGGCAGCCTATCAGCTGCTCTACGACATAAAGAAGGTTTTCTTGCTCGCGCCGGTCCTGGGAGTGCTCTCCGCCCTGGGAGGTTTTCTCCTCTCATTGGGCGCCGATCTTCCCATCGGTGCCTCGATCGTCCTTGGAGCAGCAGCCATCTTCTTTGCCTCCGTTGCACTTTCCCCAAAGCGACGCCGGCATCAGCAGACAGCCTCCTAGTCAGTTTCTCAAGAGAAGATAACTGGCTAAGATGTCCGTCGAACCCAGGAGGGAGTGTCCGCGTGGGAGCTCAATTGAAAGCGCTGCTCTGTGAAGAGCTGGACACAAGCATCAACAACATCTGGATCGAAAAGTCGGCCTTTCTTGCAGACAATCTCCTTTGTGACCTCATCAACGTCAAGCGCTGGACGATAAGGCTGGTGAGATGTTAGGACTTCTACTATATTGGCTACCGTAAGAATTCTTGCCTCCACAAGAATGTCTTGACCTAGGAGTCCTTCAGGATATCCGGATCCATCAAGGCTCTCGTGGTGCTGGAGCACGATTTGAGCCACAGGCCATGGGAAGTCGATTTCCTTCAAGAGGTCGTAAGCAATTTTGGGGTGGGTCCTGAAGAGCTCACGTTCAATCCCGGATAGCTGCACGGGGTCTTGACGAAGAATGGAGAGAGGCACACTTGTCTTGCCAATGTCGTGAGTCAGGCTGGCCATGTAGAGCCCCCTAAGCTGATCATTGGAGAGTCCAATTTCCTCGGCTATCGCATGCGCAAGGTCTGCTACCCGCTGATGGTGTCCTGGCGGATAAGGGCCACGTAGTTCAATGGCTGAAACGAGCGCCCTAATTGTTTTATCGTATACTTTATGGAAGCATTTGTTGCTCATCTGGCGTTCCATTTTCCTGACAGTCCAGTTTGCCTACGCGGAAGAAACACGCACAGTGTGCCGCCGCATTTACACGCGTGTGCGTGTAAAGTGTCAGCACACTGGAAATCGCTATTGCTTCCTTATCAGTAATTGCGCAATGCAACAGCAAACCGGTGGGTCCTGATAGAGACTATTACTGCCGATAGAACGACAGCTCAGTCTTAAGCAATTCGCAGGATCTGTTTCGCACTGTCTAGTTGATCTACGGTCAGTACGAGCTTATCGCGCTCAACTCCCGCGTAGCAGGACAACACATCGATCCCTTCGCTGCTAAGCCGCCGAAGCAGGTTGGCGAGTTCACTCGGATGGTTGGGAAGATCCAGCACCAGGGCTTCTTTCTCCTCGAAGTCTATGCCCAGTGATTGCAAGACGTTGCGCGCTTTTCCAGGATTGTCCGCAACGAGTCGAATGAAGCCCATCGCCTGAGCTGCTATTCCAGCGATACCGTCAATGTTGACACGTTCGTTGCCAAGCGCCTCAACGACCTCTGCAAGGCTTCCTGGTTGGTACTTCACTGTGAATCCGAATTCTTTCACTGCTGACCACCTCCTTACCGCCTACTGTAGCTTCACCACACCGAGTCGAGCAAATCCCCCCCTCCTATGCCCTGTACGCCCGCTTGGGAGCACATGTTATTGCGCTCTTCCAAATGCTGGTCCGCGTTTTCAGGCCTTACTGCACAAAGATGATCACGGAGAATGTGTCTGTCGTTTCCTCTTCCCAGGGTCGCCCGTAGGCAAACTCGATGGTCGTTGTTCCTGAAGACACGGCTCTGAACCTGAATTCCCACACGCCGCTGCTGCCACAGACGTTAGGATCATCTGGAACGAACTCGCCCTCGCCCAGCGGCTCGAGCACGTCTTCCTTCAGAGTGCCCGCCATCTCCCACAGATACCCTCCGGACGGGTTCCATCTCAGTTGAACCATCACGATGTCGCCAATCTTGATCGCCTTTAGGCAACTATCGTCCGCTTCGTCAAGTACAATAAGGCTTCCCAAGCATCCGGAAAGGAACAGAACAGCGCCAAGAAGTACGGCCCAACCAAGGCGTTTTGTTCGCAGCATTTTGAATCTCACCTCCTATACTGAAGATCCATTATCCTCACGGTGTGATTACAGTGCGAACGCCCTCGCCGAACTGCCCCAGGGCGGCCATTGCTTCATTGATAGTACTAGCCACAAGCGGGATGATTTTTGTGATCACCCGCGAGAGGTCGAGCGCGCCCTGCTGCACAAATTTAGTCAACACCGGTAGTTCCTGCAACAAGTGATCGGAAGAGCCTATGATTTCGGCTTCTTTGCCCAAGACCTCCCGGTAGGAATCAACCGAGAAGGGTTGATCCGCGATGCCCACCAAAACGGCTCGACCCAGCACGGCCAGCGATTGTACCGCCTGCCGGATGACTTGGGGAAGCCCAACCAATTCCAGCGCGACATCCACGCCTTTGCCGTTGGTCAACCGGTGAAGTTCATCTACAGGATTCCCGCTTGATGCGTCTACAGGAATCGCTCCGTACTCCCCAGCCAGTGTTAACTTGGCCCTGTTGATGTCCACGGCGTAGACTTCAAGCGCCCCGAACGCTTTGGCCAGTTGAATCGCCGACGTGCCCAGGCCACCTGCACCGAAGACGGCAACCGTCTCGCCGGGCGAAAGTCGGGCTTTGCGGAGCGCGTGGAATACCGTGGCGGAGGAGCACATGAGGACAGCACCTTGCTCAAACGGAATCTCGTCGGGTAAGGGAACCGCATTACGAGCCGGTACGGCAATATACTCCGCGTAGCCGCCGTCGCAATCCTTGCCCAACATCTTTGCGTCTTTGCAGAATTGCTCCCTTCCTGTCCCGCAATAGTCGCACTTGCCACAGGTGATCAAATAGTGCAGGCACACCCTACCGCCAGTCTTCACGCTGGTTACACGTGCGCCTACCTTCTCGACGACGCCTGCAATCTCGTGGCCCAGGGTTTGGGGAAGCGGCCCAACCGTGGACGTGCCGGCCCAATAATGGACATCGGAATGACATATCCCTGCCGCCTTGATCCGCACCAGGACATCCCCTTCATCGATTTTGGGAAGCGGGACCTCCTGCGCCTGCAACGGCTGACCGATCTCAACGAGGCGAACAGCTTTCATAGCGCACACCTTCCAATAGTACCCTGTCTCGCAGGATGATGTCGGCCGCACGTCTCCCCGGGACAACGCTGGCACTCCACTGCAGCAAAGGAACTGTGTTCAGAAGATTACAGGGGCGCCGCTAACCCAAGATGGCCTTCAGATCCTCTTCTGGCGTCGAAATTGGTGCGATGTTAAATCTCTCGACCAGCAGGTTGAGAACGTTCGGCGCAACAAACGCGGGCAGACTCGGTCCGATACGAATGTTCTGGATGCCCAGATGCAGAAGCGTCAGCAGGATCGCCACCGCCTTCTGCTCGTACCAGGAAAGGATCAACGACAGCGGCAGCGAGTTGACGTCGGTATCGAACGCGTTTGCCAACGCCAAAGCAATCTGAATCGCCGAGTAGGCGTCGTTGCACTGACCGATATCGAACAGGCGCGGGATTCCATCGATCTGTCCAAAATCGAGCTTGTTGAATCGATACTTGCCGCAGGCAAGCGTCAGGATCACGCAGTTCTCCGGGACCGCTTTGGCTAACTCCGTGTAGTAGTTGCGGCCGCTTTTAGCCCCGTCGCATCCGCCGATCAGGAAGAAGTGCCGGATGGCACCCGACTTGACGGCCTCGATCACTTTGTCCGCTACCCCAAGCACGGCGTCGTGGCCGAAGCCGACCGTGATTGTCTTGTCGCGACCGCCGGCGGGAAAGCCGTCCACGGCAAGGGCGGCCTCAATCACGGGGGAGAAGTCGCGGTTTGTAATGTGCGTTACGCCTGGCCAGGCAACAAGACCGGAGGTGAAAATCCTGTCCCTGTAGGAGTCTTTTGGCTTCTGGATGCAGTTGGTTGTCATCAGGATCGCGCCGGGAAAGGCGGCGAACTCCTTCTGCTGATCTTGCCAGGCACCGCCGTAGTTACCGGCAAGGTGCGGGAACTTCTTTAGGCCCGGGTATCCGTGGGCAGGAAGCATCTCGCCGTGTGTGTAGACGTTGATTCCTATCCTTTCCGTCTGTTTGAGGAGCTCTTTCAGGTCCTTTAGATCGTGGCCAGAGACCACGATCGCCTTCCCCTTCACCGGTTCGATTCGGACCTGCGTGGGAACGGGAGAGCCGTAGGCGCCAGTATGAGCTGTGTCCAAAAGCTCCATCACCTTCAGATTGATCTCGCCGCACTTCAAGCACATCGCGGTGAGCGCGTCGGCATCGGTCGGCTCGGATGCGAGGAAGTCAAGCGCCTCGTGGAAGAAGCCCCACACGGCCTCATCTTCCACGCCGAGGATCTGCGCATGATCGGCGTACGCCGCCGTGCCCTTCAGACCGTAGGTCAACAGCTCCTGCAGCCCGACGATCTTGGCACCGAGTCTCTCGCGTCGCTCGGCAATAGAAATCGCAGCACCCTGCTCAACGAAGCAGTCCACGTCCTCAGCCGGGGTCCACGTGGCGGGTCCCGATAGAGCCTCTGGCGTCTCTCCTTTCGCCTTCGCCGCGTTCTCGTAGAGTACTTTCGCCTTGTCACGCGCTTCCGCTGCCCGCAGCAATAAGTCTTTCAGCCGTTCGGGATCGAAGTCCACGTTGGTGACAGTGCTAAACAGCGCCTCGATAACAAAAACGTCGATCTCCCGCTCGCGGGCGCCTAGCTGGCGCGCTCTGTGAGCGTACGCGGCGATTCCCTTAGCCGCGTACACCAATAAATCCTGAAGCGTTGCGGTTGCCGGGTCCTTTCCGCAGACGCCGTACTTCGTGCAGCCTTTCCCTTGAGAAGTCTGCTCGCATTGATAACAAAACATCCTTAAATCCTCCTTTTAGCTACCTTCTCATCACTTACTCCGCTTTGTCCCGTGCACCCGCTGCACCACTGCTTGCAGCTTGCTGCGGGCTCGTTGGTAATCTTGGTTTTTCACGTGGGGCAACGTATTGAATGCTCGTCGGAGAAGATCTCCACCGAATGCCCACACATGGGGCAGGGGACGACCCGTGAGTTCAAGGTCTGTCCGCTTAATCCGGGGCAGCGAAGAGTCATGCCTCAACCCCCACGTTAACTGTCTTCGGCACGACCTGGCTTTCTGCACGACCGTCCTGGATCCCGATCCCGTGGATTTCCAGCGGGCATTCCGGCACGGTGTGGTTCCTCGCTTCTGCCACTGCCTGGGCCAGTCCCCCGCAACAGGGAACCTCCATCCGCAGAACCATTATGCTTTTGGGATTTGCCTGCTTGAAGATCGCCTTGAGCTTCTCCCGATAGTAGCCCAAGTCGTCGAGCTTGGGACACCCAATGAGCACGGCTCGCCCGGCGAGGTATCTGACATGGAAGTCGGGCACGGCAAAGGGGACGCAATCGGCACAAATCAGCAAGTCTGCCTCGTGCAAGAAAGGCGCCTCTGGAGGCACTAGCCTCAGTTGAACCGGCCAGTGGGAGAGGCTGGATAGGGAAACGGCTTTAGATCCATCAGCTGAGACTCCTCGGGGCGCGAAAGTCCTCAGGGCCGAACCGGGGCACCCGCACGGAAGCGGCTCCTTCTTCTCTTGCTGGGCAAGGTGCTGTTTGGCCGCCTCCCCATCGAACGCCTCAGCGTCCCGCTCCTCGATCGTCAGTGCGCCTTCGGGACACTCCCC
>CAZOUO010000139.1:0-6813 GCA_964582975.1 uncultured Thermotogae bacterium
CCCCTGTGCGCTGCGGGAGGTGCTGCTGTGAGAAGGGCAGACGATGCCATCCTTGGGGCTGGGCCTGCCGGTCTTTTTGCCGCCGAGGCCCAGTTGGGAAGCGGGCTTGAAACGATCCTCATCGACCGGGGAGCGGAGCCCTCCAACCGAGCGCACCTCAGCTTCGGAGTCGGGGGAGCCGGGGCCTACTCGGATGGAAAGCTTAACCTGACACCGAAAATCGGCGGAAACCCAGCAAGCCTCGGGCGCAACGGGATGGAGATCCAGCACTATATCGACCGCGTTGACGCCATCTTCTCCGGTTTTGGGGCACCGGAGAAATACTACGGCGAGGACGCCGCCGCGCTGGCTGAATTGAAAAAGGCAGCGAGCTGCTACGGGATCGAATTCATCAGCGGCAAGCAACGGCACCTAGGCACTGCGTCCGTCCGCCAGATCATCGATCGCTTCTACCATCGCTTAGTCGAGCAGGGAACGCTCACCTCGTTGGAGAACCGGGTACAAAAGATCGCACGAAAAGACGATCGTTTTCTCTTGCACGGGGCGGAGACGATCGAAACCCGTTATTTGATTGCCGCGCCGGGAAGAGCCGGAGCTTACTGGCTGCGCGAGGAGGCGGCCAAACTTGGGATCACCACCGAGTACGGGCCAATCGACGTGGGAGTACGCGTCGAGTTTCCGGCTGAGATCTACGCACCGATTGAACGGGTGATGTACGATGCCAAGCTGCGTGTCCGTACAGCGACCTACGACGACATGGTGCGTACCTTCTGCACCAACCCACGCGGGTTCGTGGTGAAGGAGACCTACGAGGAGTTCTGCCTGGTCAACGGCCACGCAGAGAATGAGGAGAAGACAACAAACACCAATTTCGCCTTGCTCTCCCACATTGAGCTGACCGACCCGGTAGAGGACACGACCGAGTACGGCAGGGCGATCGCCAAGTTAGCAACAACGATTGGGGGAGGAAGGCCGATCATCCAACGCCTGAAGGATCTCAAGCAGGGTCGACGCTCCACCGCGGATCGCCTGCGACGGGTGACAATCTCACCAACCCTCAGTGATGCTACTCCCGGCGATATCTCCATGGCCCTCCCCGACCGGGTGGCGGTGAACCTCCTCGAAGGGCTGGATCAGTTGGACAACATCATGCCTGGGCTCACCGCGGATAACACGTTTCTGTACGTGCCGGAGATTAAATTCTACGATACCCGTTACCCCGTGAGCTCTTCGATGGAGACGGCCGTTCCTGGATTCTACGTGGCCGGGGATGCCTCAGGCCACTGCCGAGGAATCGTCTACTCGGCGCTCACCGGCCTCATCGCCGCCGAGGCGATCCGGAAGCACGAAGCAGCTTAACCACCGCTCTTTGTGATGAGAAGATACACAAACTCGCGTTGCTGGCCGTGGTGTGTTGTCCTCGTCGCTGCCGCTTGCCTTGCTCCTTTCGGGAGTTTTTCATTCGCTCAAGAGTCACTAAAACTCCCGGTGGCTCTTCCGAGCTACAATCAAGCATACCAGGACGGCTTCGGTTATTGGGGTGACTGCCAATTGGGAACCAACGGTTGCCCAGACCAAATCGCCGGAACAGGCTGTCTTGTCACCGTCTTTGCCGTGGTTCTCGAATACTACGGAGTAGATCTCTTTGTCCCCGCGGTCTCCTCCTGCACGGGCCAGGCACGCACGGGGATTGATCCGGGAATCCTAAACGATTGGCTGAGAACTCATCACGGTTACGGTCACTGTGCTTCAGACTCAGTCGGAAACTGCTGCTTGGAGTGGACAAACCTTCCTTCGTCAATCTCGCTCGCCTTTTACGAAAACCGGAGCGAATTCGGACTCGATTCCGTCTCACAGCGAATCATCGATCGCGCATTGGGTCAAGGCCATCCAGTCGTTGCCGGAGTCCACTGGGGAAGCCATTGCCACGGAAATCTTTACCAGACCGAGGACTGTCACTGGGTGGCAATTACTGGAAAGCTCGGCACCACCTATACGATCGTCGATCCCTTTAACCGAGACACAACAAGACGGGAGGGAGTGAGGACTACATTGAGACAAGGGGTCTTCGGGCGCTATGTCGTCGATCGGTTTGTGGTCGTCTCCGGCTCCGTGCCTTCCTTCAGAGCATCGGATCTGGACCTTTCCCTTTCCTTTGAGCCTGATGGCGCGACGTTCCGCGAGGGGGATCTGCAGCGACGAGTGCTTCGCATCTCCGGAGACGATTCCGAACTACTTCTGTTGTTCGCCCGCGTGATCGATCCGCAGGGACAGATCCGCTACGCCTACTACCCCACTTCCCATCCACGAGCCAGCGATCGCCTGCGCACGTCGCTAGAAGAGCACAGCCTCTATCCACAACCGCGCCAGTTTGATGATGGCAAGTGGGAATGGAATCGGACCATTCTCACGGACGTGTCAGTGGGGACCTACACCTGGGAGATGTGGGCCGAGGATCCTGAGCATCCAGGCCGGCCGCTTGGCTACGACATTGCTTCATATACCGTGTTGGAAGGAGATTCCCGGTTGTTATCCGGTGGGATCGTTGCAATCGGCTTAGCAGTGACATTCACCGTCTTTGCCACCGCGCTGGTCTATGTGCTCATCCTTGCGGGCAGCTCGAAGCAAGGTTGATTTCCCCACGCTTTCTAGGCCGCGTTGGCGTGGATGATAGCAGCAAGGCCGAGGACAAGGCAGTAGATTCCAAATACCTTCAGCTTTCCTCGGGCGATGACGGCAAGAAGGCCCTTGATCGCTAACACGCCAACCACCGCAGCAGCAAGTGCACCGAGGAGGAATCCTGCCCATTCTCCTTTGTCCAGCGAGGCGCGGCCGACGGTCTGAGTGAGCTTGAACCCACCCGCGGCAAGAATCGCCGGAATGGCCAGCAAAAAGGAGAATCGCGCCGCTTCACGCCCGCGAATACCGAGGAGCATTCCCGTTCCGATTGTGGCGCCGCTACGCGAGATCCCGGGAAGAAGCGCCGCCGCCTGGGCAAACCCAATCACGAGTGCGTTGGGAAGTCGAATCGCGTCTTCCTCTGCGCTTCGTCCCGCTCGATCAGCAACAAACAGAAGCCCACCGGTGATGAGGAGGCAGATCCCCACAAGCAGCGAAGAGGTGAAGGCCGCTTCGATCTGGGTTCTCAAGAAAAGGCCGACGAAAACGATGGGAAGGGTGGCCACAACAAGGCGAATGATCTGGCTTTGTCCTTCTCCGCGGGCCAAGACGGCCTTTGCCAATTGCAGGATATCGTGGCGAAAGATCACCAGAACAGCAACAAGGGTTCCAAGATGAAGAACTGCTTCTAGAAGGACGCCAGGAGGATCGACTTTCAAAAACCGCTGTGCGAGTACCAGATGCCCCGAGCTTGAAACGGGGAGAAACTCCGTCAAACCCTGTACAATGCCAAGAATCAGATAGCGGATCACGGTGTCCTCTTCGGCGAGAAGGTCAAGGTCAACGCATCAAGCGAGCAGGTCTCTGCACAGGTACCGCACTTAATGCAGTTGTGGTTGTCGTATTCCTTGTGTGGCTCAAGACCCATTGGGCAGGTCGCGGCGCAAGTTGCACACTCTGAACAGTGGTGTTGGTCCAGCGACAGGTGCAGAAAGCTCACCCGGTTGAATAATCCTAGGAGCGCGCCCATCGGGCAAAGATACCGGCACCAGAACCGCGCAATCAGCACCATCCCAATCAACGTCCCGCCCAGGGTACCCATGTGAACAAGAAACGGGCGATTGACCTTCGCCACTCCGAGGAAGAGGTAGGGGATGGACGCCTCAATGGACGCAGCGGGGCACAGCTTGCAGAACATTGTGTCGGCAAAGATCCAGGCAGAAATGACTGTCAGACCGAGGATGGCGAACTTGGAGTATGAAGCTATCGTGTTGATCCGTACCTTGCGGAATGCGAGGAGATCGTTCAGTGTTCCGAACGGACAGAACCATCCGCAAAACCCGCGGCCAGCGACCAAGCCGTAGGCAGCGATGAGGGCAAACCAGAAGTAGGGAACGGTTCCATTGATAACCAGATTCTGAATCAGCCCGATCGGGCAAATCGTCACGGCGAGTGGACAGGCGTAGCAGTGCAGGCCTGGAAAGATGATATGGGTCATGCCGATCCCGGTGATTCCGAAAATGCCTAACAAAAGCCCGGCTCCCTGACTGATGCGACGGACAGATGAGAGCTTCACCGGACTTCGACCTCCAATAGCGCCAGAAGACGTTCCTCCAGATTCTCAAC
Source organism: uncultured Thermotogae bacterium (assembly GCA_964582975.1). Taxonomy (GTDB): domain Bacteria; phylum Bipolaricaulota; class Bipolaricaulia; order UBA7950; family UBA9294; genus CAZDDA01. The sequence continues at coordinate 4,246 of CAZOUO010000139.1, forward strand.
CCCAAAGATCACTTCGCCCGAGTCGACGCGTAGAATCGCCGGAACGATCGTGCGGCCGGAGCGGATGACTCCAAAAGACGTCGCTAGCTCACGCTGCTGGTCCACATTGATGAATCGGTAGGCTACCCGGTTACTGGCGTTTGCCATCTTTTCCACCAATGCCTCAGCATAGGGACAGGAATGGCACCACGGCGCGTAAAAGACGATCAACTCAATATCATTTTCCAGCGTGGCAAGGGCCGCCAGAGCGCCGGGGGAAAGCTGTGGCACCTCATGCCGTGCCTCCTCAATCCCCACACAGGAGGTACACAGCACGGCCCCGATCCCTTGAGCTTGCCGATGCTGCCTGTGAATCACTCCGTAAGTGAGCCCGCCTGCGATGAGCACGAATAACACTGCATACAGGGGCAAGGTTATGCGGTTAACCCGCCAAAGCACGATTCCTCCTAGGGCGAGGACCACGCCGAGCACGGGGATCAGCCACCCCCAAACCGAAGACCGTCTGATCCGGGATGGCAATGCTGGTGGGACACCCTTCTCTACACGGACGGGCAGGAGAAGCTCCTCGACGATCTGAAAGCAAACGTCATCCACGCAGTAGCTGTAGACCACGTTCATCCGCAGCTCGTACGATCCGGCGGGAAGAGTCTCCGGGGCAGAAAGGGTCAAGTCGAGTTTCGCATCACCGAATGGTGAGACCTGTTTGAGCAAGGTCGGAGTCGAGCGGAGCGAGAAACCCGTCTCTTCGTCTTCAAATTGGACGGCGACATCGTCGACCTCGTAAATCGAGTCGTTCTGCACGTATAGCGTTACAGTGACATCGCCCCCCGAAGCCACGTCCGCCTCAGCGGGATCGACTGTAAACCGGAGGATCGACTCTTGGGTGTAGGCGCAAAATGCACAAATGCTGGCCAGGATGAGGCCTAATGCACTGCAAAGCGCCAACTGGAGCAGCCATTGCTTCGTATTCTGCTTCGTCATGCCCCCCTCATCGACAACATGTCGATCTTGCCATCATGGTCTTTCTGAAAGCAACGTTTCAATCGTCTCCCGCAGCATCTGCCCACGCAAACCCTTTCCCCGAATGATTCCATCGTGATCCACTACGTATGACATTGGGACTCCCACGATCCGATAAAGTGAAGAGATGGCTTCATCCTCGCCATCGTAGATCTGTTGGTAAGTCAGACCATAGTGGGAGACAGCCTGGTTGAGACTTGCTTCGCTGCGGTCGAGGTTAATGCCAAGTACTGTTACTCCATCGGCTGCTAGTTCATCGACGATCGCTTTAATCGTAGGAAGCTCAGCGATGCACGGCTCACACCAGCTCGCCCAGAAATCAAGAAGCACAACCTGGCCTTTCAAAGCGTCAAGGGCCACCTCCTGCCCACGTGTGTCCGTTACCGCAAACGTCGGTGCAGGGTGCCCCACCTCGAGAGGAAGCTTCTCCTCCACCCAGTCGTCGCTTTCTTCGATCTCAATCTGCGAGCCGTCTGCGGCGACCGCGACGACCCGATAGACTATTCCATCGATGTTGAATGGCTCGTCGAGCCCGTACTGCTCGTGCGAGTCCATTGTGGTCAGGAGGGAGCCATTCTGATCCACGTCGATGAACAGGGCACCGGATTCGAGGTCGTCGTAGCGGCCGTCCGTGTCATCATCGAGAATGGCTAGACGATGCGTAACTCCGTCCAGGGTGACTAACCCGCCGTAGTACGCGCCACGACAGTACGTGAGCACTATCGGGAATTGAGGGTTCCAAATAAGGAAAAGCCGGTACGGTGTCGGCGCGGCCTCCTTGTAGTAGATGTGGACTACAACCCTTGCCAGGTAACTTCCATCCGGCGACATACCTTCCCACGCGATCTCCTCCAGCATGCCTGTTTGGTTCGGATCGGTGAACAAGAACGCCCCCTCTGAACGTAGATCGATGGCAATCGGGAACGACCCACCGGCCAGAGGGATTACTCCGTACAGGGTAGTGCCCTCAAAGTCAAGTTCGGAAAGCTCATCGGGAACATCGGTAGTTAGTCGAACTCCTTGAAGGAAACAGGAACCGGTCAGATCAGTAATTGGGTCGGTGTATTCAAGGTTAGCTGAAGCGGAGAAGAGAGCGGGTGAAAATCCGACTATCAACAGCAAGGTAAGCAGGAGCCAAACGTGGGTCTTTTCTCTGTTCACTTCAGCGAATCCTGCAGGCGCGCAACGACGAGTTCCCGTCCGACAAGGGCGATCATGCCATACAAGCCGGGTCCGACTTTCCTTCCCGTGACCACCAGCCGAATTACATGGGCGATGTCCTTCAGCTTGGCCCCGCGCTCGCTCAACGTGGACTTCAGACACCCCTCGACCGCTTCCGGAGTGAATTCGGTCACACCGAGTAAGGCCTCCGCCACGGCCTTGACCAGCGTCCTTTGCTGATCAGAGAGCGTGACTGGCTCTTCGAGCGTTAATGAGACAGGGAAGAGAAGGGCCATCATCTCAGCCAGATGGGGTAGGGTCTTAGCTCGGTGGCGAAGCAGACTTACCCCGAGGATGAGCCGATCGCCGCCGGCCTGCTCCCACATT
>CAZOUO010000140.1:0-6778 GCA_964582975.1 uncultured Thermotogae bacterium
AAGGAGAAGGCCGATCTCTACTTACAGGTGGTACAGTCTTAGGGGGCAGGCCACCAAGAATGAATGCCACGTTGGCCGCCAGGCCGATCTTGGTCGTGAAGGTCTGCCACGAGGTCCCATCGTACCGGCTCACACCAGCTCCGGTACCGAACCACAAGACCCTATTCTCATTCTGGAGGATGACCGAAACGTGATTACTCCCTAGACAGTCTTTGGGCACAAAATAGTCGAAAAAAGGACCATACATCGCCTTGTGTAGCACCACTGACAACACCCAGACACCAACTATTATTAGCACTTTCTTCCAACTCAGCAGAAGGCACTTGTCAATATAGCGCCTCCACCTTGCCACTTGGTCATCAGTATAGTTGACATTTTTCATGGATATCTTCTTCCTACTTTGCACTCAACATGGTGCATAACAATGCTTAGCATGCAAACCAGCAACAAGTACACGGCCGTTGAGGCATGAATCCATTTCTTGCCCTCTATCGTCACGAGTTTTCACTCTCTGATATCGACACCCGTTTCCTTGCAGGAGCATAGACCTCCGACTGAACTCGAAGTTAATCAACACCTAACTCGCCCATGCGCATGCTCTCTCACAGATAGGCGATTCACCCGTAATTCCTGTCAATGAACCTCAAAACCGGTGATATAAGGCATTCTAACCGCATTTTCTCCTTCGTTTCAGTAACACTTCTCCCGCGGGGAAAGTCAGCCTATGTCTTCTCCCCTTTTGCACCCGTACCCCCCAGCGGTTAATCGGTCTGACCCCAGAGTGAGAATCCGCTATGTCGTGCCCGCCCCAAGCAGGCACTCACCAGGCCCGCCTAGGGAGTGAGTGCTAAACTGTTGGCACGAATGGCGAGGAGTGATTTCGCGAATATGTGATTTGTTGATCATCTTGTCATGTTTTCGGGCACCGAGAGATATGCGGTATTCGAGTATGTACGCGTGTCGGATGCACCTTTACTCGGGATTTTTCTCCTGAACCGCTGGCTCGTCACCACGCAAGAGCCAGGACTCGAGTTCTACAATCAGTCCCCCAGGCTCTTATGGCGTACATCACATTGAGAGCGCTGTCATCGCCGTTGCTTGTACGAGGCACGCCTTAGGCCGTCTTCCCGGACTCGTAGGCTGTCTCCACTGGTCATTCCCTCGCCAGCGCTTCGAGCGGATGCAGCCGCGCCGCGCTCCACGCCGCCCACACCGGAGAGCCCTCGAGGGCGAACGACTACTTAGAGCTTCAATGACAAGTTGCAGGACGAACTACTGAATGGGAAGATCTTCTACACGTTGGAGGAGCAAGAGTATAACCACACTAGCCTTGCCTACAGGCTTCCGGCCTCCGAGACGGTGGCCTGGATACCGGCTTTTGCCGGGCCCGGGGAAGCAGCTTAGACTAGCTCTAAAGGCGGACTGAACATGTGGGGCGGGTCCCGCCCAAGGAAAGGAGGTGGTGGAACGAGGAAGATTTGGTGGTTTTGGGGCCGCGCGCGAAGTAGGGGTCGTGGTATCCTTGCAAGAAAGTGTGGAAACAAAAAGGAGGAGCGAGAAGCATGAAAACACGTTCCAAACTGATTACGCTGGTGTTGGTGGTAGCGTGCATGGTATCTATCTCCGTGTACGCGCTCTCCGCTGAGGTGGTGAAGGTCGGTCTCATCCTAATCGGCTCCAGCAAGGACCAGGGATGGTCCCAGACCCACTACGAAACTATGAAGACCTCCATCGAGAGCTTCGATGGAAAAGTGGAGCTCGTGTTTGAGGAGGAAGTCCTCGACCCTATGTTCCCTGAAGCAGCACGAGACATGGTGCTGTTCGACAAGGTGGACATCATCTTCGCAGCGTCGGCTACTTACCAGGGAGCGATCATTGAGCTGGCGGACGAGTTTCCTGACGTGAAGTGGGAATTCACCGATCCCACAGTTGTGGAGCCCAAACCGAATGTCCGCGGATACTACGTCCGCTTCTACGAGGGCAACTTCCTCTGCGGCGTGGCAGTGGGAAGGGTGCTCAGGGCAAGCGGAATCTCCCTAGAGGAGAAACTCGTCGGAGTCGTCTCCTCAATCCCCTTTCCGTTGACCGTGAGGAATGCTAATGCTGCAGCGGCAGGGGTAAGGTTCGGGCTTTCATACGACATTCCAGCCAAAGTGAGTTGGTTGGGTTTTGTCTCCGAAAATCCCTGGTACAACCCGGACCAAGAAGCATTATTGGGTCACGCCTTAGTGGACGATGGAGCCGTTGCTCTGAGCTCCTACTTGGACTCAACCGCAGTCATTGAGGTCGGGGAGGAGCGCGGTGTCCTAACCTTTGGGATCACCAGGGACAACACCCCCTTCGGCCCGAACACGAACGTAGGTAACTCGATTGTTGACTGGACGGAGTACTACAAGGACCGCATCCAGAAGGTCATCGATGGAACCTGGGACCCTGGCTCTACCTGGGCCCACTTAATGAGCACCCCAAGAATCGCACTCGGGCCCTTCGGAGACTTCGTGAGCCCGGAGATTGTTCAGGAAATCCTCTACCTGCAGGAGAAGATCTCCACTGGAGATTTCGTCGTCCTGCCTCAGCTAACCGAACAGGAACTCCTGACATCGATGGAGTACCTCGAGGGCGTCGGAGGCTAGCTAACTTGGCAGGTCATGGAAGGGAGGGGTAAGCCTGAGGTGTCCGCCCCTCCCTTGCTTTCTTGGAACGTCATCTGCTTCGGCATTCTCAGGTCGAGAAGCAAGGAGATGATTCACGCATGAAGATGTGGATTATTCTGGTTTTTACGGTCTTTGTGATTGGCTCCTTGCTTCTGCTGGGAGTCGGCGCAAACCCCTTGGATGGGTGGAGGTCTCTGTTCCAGAGGTCCCTCGGCAACCCCTACGGGCTGTCCAGGGTGATTGAGAGAGCAGCCGCGTTCACCATAACAGCTCTGGCCTTTCTCCTGCCTTTCAAGGCCGGGATCTGGAACATCGGTGCAGAAGGCCAGGTGATGATGGGGGTGCTGGCAGGTTATAGCATTGCCAGGCTGTCGGGGGGATTCGCTGGACAGGCGTCACTGCTAGTCATGCTAGTTGCCGCCATCATCGGGGGAGCGCTCTGGGCCTTGATCCCCGCTTTGATTCGGCTCAGGATGAGGGACAAGGAAATCCTCACGACACTCATGCTGAACTACGTAGCCATCCATGTATTGCGTCACTTTGTCAACATCATCTGGAAAGATGAGGGATTCACCTTTCCCATAACGAAGCTGCTCCCCAAATGGGCAGAGTTTCCCGCGGTGGCTAGAACCGAGATCCATGCAGGCATTGCACTCTCAGTCATTGCCTTAGTTGTGGTCCTGTTTCTGTTGAGGTATCTCCGGCTTGGTTTTGACCTCAGGACCCACGGAGGCAGCGTGAAATCTGCGCGTTATGCAGGAGTCTCTATTCCCACCGTGATCCTGTTCGCCCTTTTGGGCGCAGGTGGGATAGCCGGCCTGGCTGGATTGCAGGAGCTCAGTGGCGGGGGGATTCCCAGGCTGACGGATAGCATCGGGCTTGGGCTCGGTTACATGGGCATACCCGTAGCATTGTTGGCCAATGCCGACACGAAGAAGGTTCCGCTCGCCGCCGTATTTTTCGCCGTTCTAGTAGTAGGTTCCACCGGATTAAAGAAGCTAGGGGTTCCTGCTGGATTCCATGAGGTTATGCTTGGAATTGTTATACTTACGAGGCTGGCTTTCCTGAAAGGCTAAGGGGTGTACGATGGAACTGTTTTTTTCAACATTCTCCGCCATGCTTGTGATGGCCGCCCCGCTGATCTTTGCCTCCCTTGGAGAGCTGCTCACTGAACGTTCAGGCGTCCTCAATCTGGGTCTGGAAGGAATGATGCTCGCCGGAGCCCTGGCCGGAGCAATCGGCACTATAGAGACTGGCCAACCTCTTATAGGTGTTCTCTGTGCCCTCGCCGCAGGTGGGACTCTGGCAAGCATCCACGCATTCATCGTGATAGAGAGGGCCGGTCGGTTCTACAGCTGGTCCATCATCCTAAGCGGTCTCGGAATCTTCTATCTGGGAGCCTTGACCAAGGTGCTTGGACAGGAATATATACAAGTGCCCGTGCACGGGTTTGTCACGCTCAGGATGGGAGAGCTTGCTCTTTCTGCACCTTGGGACACGCTGGTCAGGGCATTGCTGGAACACAACATCTTCGTTCCCTTGGCCATCGCAATGGTCTTAGTGACGCATCTGTTCCTCTTCAAGACAAAGTGGGGGCTCCACCTCAGGATTGCAGGGGAGAATCCGATGGCTGCGGAAAGCGTGGGGCTAAACGTCAAGAGGATCAGGTGGCTTTCCACTGTTATCGGAGGGATGGTAGTGAGCCTGGGCGGCGCAACCCTTACCATGGGCGGGCTGGCGCACTGGCAGAACGGCATAACCGCAGGTAAGGGGTGGATCGCCATCGGGCTGGTCGTATTCTCGAACTGGCGCCCATTGAGATTGTTGGGCGGGGCCTTGCTTTTCGGTTGGGTGTTGGGATTCATCCCACGGGCACAGTTAATGGGATGGGTCGGTTCGTCATATTTCTTGGCCACGTTGCCGTATCTTGCGACGATTGCTGCGCTGGTCGTAACCTTCAAGACCCAGCTGGGCCCAGCATCACTCGCAAGGCCGTTCCAGCCCAGGGAAAGAATAAGGTGAGGAGCGTGGAAGTCATCCTGAGTTTCTGCGGAATAACCAGAAGGTTTGGACCGGTGGTGGCTAACGACGAAGTGAGCCTGGATGTCAGGAAAGGCGAGATACACGGACTGATAGGCCAGAACGGAGCCGGGAAATCCACTCTGATGAAGATCCTGTTCGGGATGGTGGAACCGGATGAAGGAATGATTTTATACAAGGGTGAACCCGTGCGTTTTTCTTCCCCGCACGAAGCCGTGTCACACGGAATTGGCATGGTCCAGCAGGTCCTGTGCCTGGCCGAAAGAATGACAGTCATGGAAAACATCATGGCCGGTGAAGAGCCCCACAAACAGGGGTTGGTGAAGGTGGGGCAAGCCGAAGCCTGTCTCACCGCCCTGATGGATGAGCTCGGATGCTCTTTGCCCCTTCAGGAGACCATTGAGCAGGCCCGTCTCGGAGTCGCGCAGCGCCAACTTGTCGAGATCCTCCGCCTCTTATGGCGCAGGGTTTCGCTTATCATTCTGGACGAGCCGACGTCTTCGCTCGGACCTGTTGAGATCGAGGCTCTTTTCAAAATTCTGAACAGGCTGAAGGAGCAGAAAGTCACTGTAATAATCATTTCCCATAGGCTTTCGGAGATTCTGCAGGTTGCCGACCGGATCACAGTGATGCGGGAAGGGAAAGTAATGGACACCGTTGACAGGAGAGGGGCCAGTGAGGACGACTTGGCCAGGTTGATGTTCGGATCACTTGCAAAAGCCGGACAAACCTTGCCAGAAACGTGCAACGTTCCTGTCCTGCAGGTCGAAAGGTTGGTGGGCGAAGTTCTGAGGGATCTGTCCTTTACCGTTAACGAAGGCGAGGTCTTTGGGGTCGCTGCCCTCCCCGGTAACGGAGGTGAAGAGTTGGGCCAGATACTGGGCGGCACACTGATCCGAAAGGGTGGGAGTATCTCTCTGAACCGTTCCAAGCTAACCAACATGTGCCCTAGAGTGCTTACGAAGGCTGGTCTGGCATACGTCCCAGAGGACAGCATCGGGGAAGGCACAGTTCCGACCTTCTCTGTCGCGGAAAATTTCGTTTTGGGGCGAATCGAAGAATTCTGCAGAAGGCTCTTCAGGTTTTTCCTCATACACTGGCGCAGGATTCTGAGGAGCTCCGAGGCCCTTAAGGAGACCTTCGGGGTCCGATATCAGAACCCGAAGCAGCCGGTGTCGACGCTTTCCGGAGGAAACATCCAGAAGCTGATGCTCGCAAGAGCGATCTCCGCGAATCCGAAAATCCTGGTTCTCGTGCACCCGACGAAGGGGCTGGATGTACACGGAGCGAGACAGGTGGCAAACTGGCTGCTTGAAAGGCTGGTGGGTGAAGACTCAGCCCTCAAAGGGGTGGTCATAATCTCTCCGGACCTTGAGGAGCTGCTTGGGGCATGCCACAGGATTCTGATCATGTACCGGGGCAGAAACCTGGGTGTGTTTGACGGCACGAAACTAGTCGATGCGGATATCGGAGAAATGGGACGTCTCCTGACAGGCAAAGGAGACGAGGAAGTCAGTAGCGTGAAAGGAGTTCGCAGTGACGCACGTAAAACCGCTGCATGAGGTGAACGAAAGTCTGGTCAACGTTGTGATGGGACGCGAGCCAGCCGACCTTCTTGTCACCGGCGTCTCGCTTGTGAACGTCTGTAGCAAGGAGATTCAACCAGGCTGCATGATTGCGATCAAACACAACCGGATAGCCTACGCCGGGCCACAGGGCATCCGAATCGACGCCGAAGATGTTATGAACGCGCACGGGCTGTTCGCCACACCCGGTTTCATAGACCTGCACGTTCACTTCGAGAGCACCCAAGTGCCTCCTTCTGAATACGCCAAGGCAGCACTGTTCAGGGGTGAAACCGTCGCCCTGCCGGATTGTCACGAGATAGCCAACGTTCTCGGAGCCGAGGGCATCCAGTGGATGAAGGAGGACGTGGAAAGGACCCTCGCAAGAATGGAAGAAGACCTGGAGCGGGCGGTAGCCATCGGCGAGATCGGCCTGGACTACAAGATCAAGACCAAGAAGTCCGTTCAGAAGGATCTGTTCGCAAGACAGCTCGATCTTGCTGCGGAAAGGGACTTGCC
>CAZOUO010000141.1:0-6774 GCA_964582975.1 uncultured Thermotogae bacterium
GTCGACGGTCTCGCCGGTCGTGTTCAGCAATTCGATCCATTCGTCCTGGGAATTCGCCCCGGTGCCGGCCCACGCCACCTCGTTGATCACCACCGCAGGAAGGATCGCGCCACCACCACCGGCCACTTCTTCCTCGCACTCCTCGACCATGATGCGGACCGTGCCGATCGCGAATGCGCCGAGCGGGTCCTCGACCAAGAACGTGAACAAATCCTCCCCGAGGAAGTCTTGCGCCGGGGTGTAGGTGACCACAACCGACGCCGTGTGAGGCTCGGAATAGGTCACATTCCCCAGTGCGCCGTTCACCGTCGCCCCCGCTGCCGGCGTGCCGTAGATGGTAAAGGTCAATGGATGGGGCTGTGGTCCCACTGGGTCCGGGTCCACCTCTGGATCGGTGGCTTCGAGGGTGATCGTCAACGGCGTGTTCTTGCAGGTGGTCAGGCGCTGATCCTCGACCTGTGGTGGCGCGTTGGTCACGGCCACCTCGATAGCGTCGCTGCCCGTACATCCATTGGGGTCCGTCACGGTGTAGGTGAGGATGTAGGGCCCCGATAAAGAGCAGGTAAAGACGGGGTCCACAATATCCGTGGCTGATAGATACGCCGCTCCGGTCCCCGTCCAACTATGGACCGTGTATATCCCCGAGCCACCGGACGGATTTCCGTTGAACTGGAGGCCAACCCCGACTTGCACCGTGGCCGGATCCGGAGTGATACCCGCGGACGGCAGCGCGTGGATCGTCAGATCTGCCGTGTCGTTCTTCGTACACGCCGTCCCATCGTGAGTGTCGGTCACCGTCAACGTGATCGTCTTGGTCCCCGGCCCGGTGAACGAAACCGTCGGTGTCAACGTGGTCGCATTGGTGATCGTCATCCCACTGCCCGTCCACAGATAGGACAGGGTACCCGTCCCAGTGGCGGTCCCAGTCAAGTTAAACGTCACTGGCGAGCCCGTGTAGCACGTGCTTTGATCGGCCCCAGCATTGACCGTGGGCAGCACGTGGATCGTCAGATCTGCCGTGTCACTCTTCGTGCACGCCGTCCCATCGTGGGTGTCGGTCACCGTCAACGTGATCGTCTTCGTCCCCGGCCCGGTGAACGACACTGTCGGTGTCAACGTCGTCGCATCGGTGATCGTCACCCCACTGCCCGTCCACAGATAGGACAGGGTGCCCGTCCCTGTGGCGGTCCCAGTCAAGTTAAATGTCACCGGCGAGCCTGTGTAGCACGTGCTTTGATCAGGCCCAGCATTCACCGTCGGTAGCGCGTGGATCGTCAGATCGACCGTGTCGCTCTGGGGACATACCGATACCTGAGTCCCATCCGTAACATGATCAAAGGGTGGTTCTACAACTGTCATACCGCCGGTGAGCTGAAGCGTGATCGTCTCGGTCCCCGGCCCGGTGAACGACACCGTCGGTGTCAACGTCGTCGCATTGGTGATCGTCACCCCACTGCTGCCCGTCCAGAGGTAGGACAAGGTGCCAATCCATGCGGCAGTCCCGGTCAAGTCAAACGTCACCGGCGAGCCCGTGTAGCACGTGCTTTGATCAAGCCCAGCATCCACCGTCGCTTGCGGGCTCACCGCAACCACTTGCTGACAACTGTTCTTACAGCCGTTGCCATCCTCCACGTCCAGCGTAATCGTGACCGTGGGGCCACTGCCCGCCGTGTAGGTGAGGGTCTTGCTATCCGCACCACTATCCACCGTGCCGCCGGTCACCGCCCAACTATAGCTGGACATGCCGTCCGGACCAGTAGCTGTGTGCTGCGAAAGCGCACAGACCCACGTATCAGCACTGATGCTGCACATCGGCAGCGGGTTCACCGTCACGTCCGCCTCGTAGTCGTCCGTGCACCCGTTGGAATCGGTCACCGCCAGGGTCACCGTGTAGGTTCCAGGATTGTCGTAGTGGTAGCTTGGGTGCTGATCGTCTTGGGGAGCGTCGGTGCGCGTGCCTGCCCCACCGAAGTCCCAACTGTAACTGTAGGGCGGCGTCCCACCGCTGGCAGAACCGTCGAAGTTGATGTTCGTGCAGAAGCACTGCGGCGAGTTGGAGGTGATGCTCGCCGTTTTGCACGTGGCAAAAGTAACGTTGCTCGTAGCAACCAATGCCAATGCAATTGCCAAGGCCATCACCAGCCCCACCCAAAACCGTTTTCGAATCTTCCTTATCGTTCTTTCGCTTTCCATCCTCTGCCCTCCTTGCCTGCCTTCTATTCGCAGGATCGATCATCAGAACGCCTGTTTGCCAACGGCCAGCTCGTATGAAAAAACGTGGCCCTCCTTGTTTGCCTTCGGCAGCCTGGCTACCTAAGGAGGAGGCCCACGGGGTTGCGTCCCACCCTCGCGGGCGGTTTGCCTTTGTCGGGTGTTCTTTTCAACTTTGCTTGAATCGGCTCTGGATCGCCAGACCCCGTTCCAGCGCTTCTTTCTCTACCCCCTGTTCTTCGACGAGGATCTCCCCCAAAAGCTTCTCCGTAAACGTGTTCTGCTGCAGCTCCAAGCCTTTCTCGACAGCACTGCGGGAGATGGCTCCCAGATCGACCAGGATCTCGCCGAGCTTCTTATTGCGCTCCCGACGCGCTTGCTGGTCAACAAGGTCAAGTACGTATTGATCTTCCTCGCTGTAGTAGATGGTGACCTGCACGCTGCCCTCCCTCCTAAACCGCCTTGCCCAAAAAGAACGAGCCGCCCTGACTTTTTTCGTCCTGGCAGCTCAGCCACCTTCCACCTCTAAGGCCCGGCGCTTTGCGTCTCCACCTTGCGATGGATTTGCCTTTTTCAGAATGACTATGTAAGAGATACCATTATATGCAATATCCGTGTTTTGTCAAGTATGAGTAGGAAAAGTCGAAAACTAGCAGATTTGCACAAACGCAAAGTAAAAGCTCGTCAGATTGCGGGTTTCTTCGCAGGGAAACCTTGCCCGCCACGGCCTGCTCGGCGTTGATCAGGCCAGCGCCAAAGCGGGAGTCCTGCCCGCGATCGCCGAGATCCTCTGTGCTTTGCTCAAGTAGGCTGATTGCCTCAGTCGGCGAAAGACGCGGAAAGGATCAAGACCAGCGCTCCACTGACGTGGGGGCAGAGAACGAGGTACCTGAGCTTGTACCCGCAGCTACTACAAACAAGCCTGTCTTAGTGCGCTTGGGATAAAACGCACAGCCTACGGCGCCACGTCTATCGGGACAAGGATTGCCTCTCCCTCCTTGTTGGTGATCCAAATATAGTAGATTCCCGATGGCAAGTTTGCCGTTTCAAAAGCTAGTTGGTATCCCTCATGGGTTTTGCGGGAAGAGAACGCGAGGCTGGGTTGCACCGCTCCACCTCCACCAGCTACATCGAGTTCCAATCCAGTCACACACATCCAGGGATGGGCTTCCCACTCCGCTTGCTCTAACGTAAGGGCAGTTTCCTCTCTTACTCGGTAGGCTGAGACTTCGGTATTGGCTAGGTGAGTCAGTTCCCCTAGGTCAGGTGAATTAGGCTTTCCAGGGGTTGCAGCAATCCGGTTGCCTGCAGCGTCAATGCCGCAAACAACGATTCCAGGATTGGTGTGCCAGTTGTTACTGACGTCCCCTGTAAGGAGGTTACTTCGCTCCATCGTTGCGCGGGTGGGCATGTTTCCGGCTGTCCATCCCCTTCCTTTTGCATTCACTGCGTTAGCTGTGTCTACAACCTCACCGTCTGCGTTCAGAAGCACGAGCACCGCTCCGTCGTCAGGGAGCTTGAAGAGATAGGGTGGCTGCACATCGTAGATAAGATCAGCGGTGACGTTGCTCACCGTTTCATCGTGCTTCCGTTCCAGAATGTAATACCCCCTTCCTTCCTGTCCGTCCTTACCGGCTACCCACCACGACATATCGAACACAAGCCAGGAGAACGCATCTTCGCTCCCCTTGAGGAAGGTGATCTGGGGTCTTGCCCATCGACGCCGAGAGAGCTCAATCGGAGAGGCGCTGATGATCCCAGAAAGGGCGATCCTCCTCCAGAGATATCGATCCGGCACAGTTGGCCCTTTTGGATACCAGCATAGCTGCCAACCGGTCAGATCGACAGGACGGCTCCCAAGGTTGCATAACTCGATCCACTCATCATCTGGGCTGGCTGGCGTCCCTGCCCAGGCGATTTCACTGATGATCACTCTTTCCTCATTCTCATCCTGGATGACACCGCCGCCTCCGCCGGCAACTTCGCTCAACAACGAGACGCTCGCTGTCGTTTCGGTTGCCACTTTTTCTCCTAGTGGACTGTTGCCACTGATGCGGGCTGAGTTGCTGAGAGGCCCTGGCAGGTCTGCTTCGGTCACGACGTACTCTGCTGTTACGGTAAGCCTCTCTCCAGGGCCTAGAACTTTCTCCGGCAGGGTGATCGCTCCGAGCTGGTCATCCGCAAGCTCAAGATCGATGAACGTCACATCTCCCGTGTTGGTAATTGTGTAGGTGTAGGTGAGAGTGTCCCCCACCTCAGCTTCGGTTGGCTCTACATCCTTGATCAATTCGATCGCGGTTTCGAATGAAATCTCAAGCAGGCTGACCGTATCGCTATCGGTTACCTGGGCCCCGCTTGGATCAGTGGCAGTGACGGTCACTGTATTTTCCAGTGGGCCGGGCAGGTCTTGCTGAGTGATTACCTTGCTCAAGGTACCGCTCGTCTTCTCCCACGGCGCGAGGGTGGCCTTCCCCAACGGAACTTTTCCCAACTGGTTGTCCATTGCAGAAAGATTGGTGAGGACTGCCTCGCCGGTGTTGGTAACCGAATACACGTAGGTAATCGTTTCTCCTATCGCGAGAGAGGAAAGCGGCGAGATGGCGAAGCCGCGGTGATCTTGCGCTTCCTTCAGCACGGCGATGGAGGGACGTGCGGAGGTTAGGCCAACACTTGCGATAGCCCTTGCCGTAATAACGGCTCCAGTTTCATCGGTCCCCGTTGCTGTAACCGTGCTCACTAGCGGGCCAGGGAAATCATGCTCCGTTACTACGGCTGCAGCAGTACCGGTGGCAACCTCTCCCGGAGTGAGGGTGTCGCTGCTCAGGGTAACATCGCCGAGCTTGTCATCGGTTGCCGATACGGCAAATAGTGTTCCCGCACCAGTGTTTGTCACCGTGTAGGTATAAGTAATGACCTCTCCGAGCATCGCGCTTGTCCGATCGGCCTGTTTCTCCACAGAGATGGCCCCTTGTGGCGAGGAGATCGGCTCCACAATCACGGTCACCTCGTCGTTTCCGCTTCCACCGCAATCGTCGGTCACGGTGAGCTTGAACTGGAGGGTCATCGAGGTGTTGCCTTGCGGAGCGGTAAAGGAAACCTGATCGGTATTTTCGCCACGCAACGTCACCGACGGGCCGCTCGTCTGCTCCCACGAGAATTCGACGATCAGGCCGTCGCTATCGCTTCCACTTCCGAGGAGAGTAACCTGCTCTTTCTCCTGCACGTTTGAGTCCGACCCGGCATTGGCGACCGGCAAGTGATTCACATTGTGCACGTGCAGGGTGCGGCTGTCGCTCGCCTGTGCTCCCCAATTATCAGTGACAGCAAGTGTTAACGTAACATCTTCCCCGTTGCAGGCCTGCGTAGTTGGTAGCGTGTACGACGGATTCATCACGGTTGATGAGGGAGAGAAGGCTCCCCCCGCACCGTTGTCGCTCCACGAGTAGGCAGTGATCCAACCGTCCGTGTCATTTGCCGTTGCGTCATTGAGCGCAATCGTCGTCCCTTCATCGTCGGATCGGTCTGGCCCAGCATCGACGGTGGGAAAAGCGTTCACCCGCAACAATAACGAGTCACTTCCCTGCCCACCTTGGTGGTCAGCCACTGTGAGAGTAAGATTAACAAGATCGCTTAAGCCGGGTGCCGTATAGATTGGGTGCAACGAGCTTGCATCATCAAAGTGTCCACCTGCACCGTTATCGGTCCAAGAATAGGAAGCAATTCCACCGCCTCCATCCCCTGCAGCAGCGTCTGAAAGCGCCACCGTGCCTCCTAGGTCGGCCATCTTGTTCGCACCAGCGTCAACCAGAGGAAGAACGTTGATCGGGTGTTGCAATGTGGCGCTCGCCAGAGGACCAGTGCTTGGTTTCCTCACTGTCACCGTGTTTTTCGAAATCTGTGCAGGAGCAGCGACTTCAACCGTCGCTCGGATCGCGATGGTCACAGTATCGTTGCCGTTGACTGTCCCTACTATGATGGACCCTGAATGGGGCAGCCATCCGCTCCCATTTACGCTGTACTGCGCGGTCCACTGATCCAATCCCGTGGGAAGTGTGCCCTCAAGAATCAGGCCTGTTTCCGGATTTGCTCCTGTGTTTTCAAGTGTGACCGCATAGGTGAGAAGAGCACCACGAGCAACTGGATCTGGGGACGCTTGAAGAGCCATTGTCAAGTTCGTGCAATGTCCTAACGTAGTTGTCGCACAAAGGAAACCTAGAAAAGAAACGAAGATCACTGCTTGATATTGCCTGCGCCTCAGCCTCATTGGGTTATCTCCCTTTGAGTCCAGGGTTGCCCAAGGAGGAAGTTCTTCAAAGTCTTCTCAATACAGGACAGAAAGAGTCCTGGTACCTACTGGAGGGACATTTGACTTTTTCTATCGCGAATGCAAAAGTCCGACAGTTTGCAATCCACTCTTGTTCGGATCTACGAGTCCTGTCGTCTTTAAGCGACAAAGCTGTAAGTCTTCTCTTCGTCAAGCCAATTAGCACTGTCTGGATAGGCTAGTTTGTCCAGTTCCGGAATGGTGTTGACACTTCAGGCCTCCTCGTGACGATGTTCGCG
>CAZOUO010000142.1:0-6573 GCA_964582975.1 uncultured Thermotogae bacterium
CGGTCGATGAGGATCGATTCCAGCACGCTTCCCAACAGTGCCTCGGCGGCAAAAAGTCCGGCCGGCCCAGCCCCAAGGATGGCAACGTCTGCCCTTCTCACAGCAGCACCTCCCGCAGCGCACAGGGGTTGTCGAGGACGATGTCTGGGGTCACGTTACCCGCGTCTTCATCATTCCCATCTCGTATCCAGGCGGATAGCATCCCCGCTCTCTTGGCCCCTACGACATCCATCTCAAGAGAATTGCCAACGTAGAGTGCCTCCTTAGCCGTTACACCGAGCTTGTTAAGAAGCGCCTCGAAGATGGCTTTATCCGGCTTATGGAAGCCCACGTCACCGGAGACGAGAATCGTTTCGAACAGCAACCTGAGCCCCAACTGCTCGATTTTCGGCCACTGCATATCGCTGGGACCGTTTGTCAGCAGGCCAAGCCGGTAGATGCGTCCTAAGTCACGGAGAAGCTCGCGGACGCCATTGATTAGATGGATGCTGGGAACTCGTATGTGTGTGTATTGTTCCGCCAGCTTTCGGGCCAAGCCAGGCTCCTCCATTTCATGTTCGCTGAGAAGCCGCTCCCAGATCTGCTTGCGCAGGAGCATCACGGAAGCTGGCTTTTGCTCTATTTCGAACCACAACTGGTTATAGCGTAGCGCCGCTTCATCAAGATCTCCCACCAGATCGATGGGACGGCCGACTCGTCGCAGTGCCCCGGCAATCGCCTCCTGGATAGTTACTCCGTAGGTGCAAAGGGTTCCGTCGAGGTCGAAGGCGATCGCCTTCACTCCTGGTAGCTTCATCGGTTGAATGTCTCCTTTGCGCCTGTTACCCTTCATTGTTAAGCCCCTTGCCATGCGAACAAGCGAACATCATAGGGTGCATATTCCTTAAAGTCAAGGAGAGATGCGTGCGAATCACTGGTGGGAGCAGACGGGGGTGGAAGCTCGTTTCGTGGGAGGAGGCGGGAATCCGTCCGATGCGCGACTTTGTGCGCACCGCACTGTTCAACATTCTCGGTGACCTGGTTCCGAAAGCTCGCTTTCTCGATCTTTTCTGCGGGACGGGAAGCGTGGGTTTGGAAGCGCTCTCCCGCGGTGCGGCTGAGTGTGTGTTTATCGACAGCGCTTCTGAAGCATGCGCCATCACCCGTCGCAATCTCGATGCACTCGGTTTTTTCGATCGAGGAAAGGTCATTCAGGCGGACTTTGCTGAAGGGATCGGTCGCCTACAACGGCGCGGAAGAACGTTCGACCTTGTCTTCGTCGGACCACCGTACGAGAAAGGCCTTGCCGAGGCGACGCTTCGCCTCCTTGGAGATGGGCGACTCGTCGTTGAGGATGCAATCATTGTCACCGAGGTGTACAAGAAGGAGGAGACGGCGTCTGTATACGGTAGACTAACCCGTATTGAACAGCGAGTTTATGGGGACAACATGCTGGTGTTTTACCGCGCAAGTAAAGGGAGTAATGGCGAGTCAAACCGAGAGGAAAAGGGATGACCAATCCGATGATCCTGATCACGAATGACGACGGGGTGAATGCAGCCGGTTTGATGACGTTGAAAGAGGAACTCGATCCGGTGGCCCAGGTGGAGGTTTTCGCTCCGGACCGAAACTGGTCTGCAGCCGGACGGACAAGAACGTTTCACAAGCCGCTCCGTGTAAATCGTGTCCGGCTGCTCGATGGAACGGTGGGTCATACAACAAACGGGACACCGTCTGACTGCGTCTCGCTCGCTTTGCTTGGGCTGCTCAAGGCGAGGCCAAAACTGATCGTCTCAGGGATCAACCCTGGCTTAAACGTGGGACGTGACATCACCTACTCGGGCACGGTCGCTGCGGCAATGGAAGGCGTCCGCGAAGGAATTCCTGCCGTTGCGGTCTCAGTTGACGTTGGAACGGAGCCGTCGGGTAGCCCGGGCTATGCACTTGCCGCTGCGTTCACAGCGGGGTTAGCGAAGTTCCTCCTTGAGGAAACCCCTCTTCCTCCTGGAATTCTGTTGAACGTCAATGTTCCCAGCCTTCCAACAGGTAGGCGACCAGATGTTAAGCTAACCCGATTGGGAGGACATGCCTACAGCAACTATCTGGTCAAGGGGAAAGATCCCCGCGGAAGAAGCTATTACTGGATCAGTGGGGATCCGCTGACCAACATTCCCCCGGAGGAGGAAGGAACTGACATCTGGGCGATCGCCAATGGCTTCATCTCGATCACCCCGATCCACCTTGATATGACCGAGTACTCCCTTGTCGAAACGCTGCAGGAATGGGAAGAACACCGCTGGTTCGAGGAGGGATAGCGGGTCAGGCTTTCCAGATTGTCCAGATCCCAGCAAGGATGAAGAGCCCCCCCAGCGGCATAGTGGACTGACTTCATCCAGCTGGCCGGCGCTACGCGGCATAGGAAATACCCGAGGCCCACGGCGAGAAGTGTGGAAAGGAGGAGGGCGCTCCCCGCTCCAAGGAGGACTGCCCACGGCGAGCCAGATTCCGTGGCAAGTGCAAAGACTGCAAGTTGGGTCTTGTCTCCCAACTCAGCAAGAAAGACCATCACAAAGGCCGACAGCACAATTCTAACCATTCCTCATTCCCCCTTTTGCGGACTGCATTGTAGTTTGAGCAATGGTGAGAGGCAACGAAAGCAGTTGTCTGTGCCTTGCTTGCCTTGTGCAGTTGCTCGTACACTTACCGATAAAGGAGGCCGGAATCTTGGCGAAAACCTATTACCAATACTACACCAACGTGACCTACCTCACTTGTGCAGAGTGCCTTGTCTGGCACGGCAAGATCTCGAATCACCCAGCAAGCTTTCCCAATCGCCACGATGGCTGTGAGAGGCAGGTCCTACCCTTCAGCCGGAAAGAACTCGCTTACCACCGGGAGAAGGAGCGGGGAATGCGACACCTTGCCGAGGCCGAGCTGAGGCGGCGGGAGCTATTCGCCGCAGCAAAGGAAGCCCTGGGAGTAAATAATGGCAAGGCGAAAGACCTCTTTGCACAGGCAGCACTGATCGACCTATACATCCCCGAGATCGAGGGCCTCGTTGAAGAAAAGGAAGCGGTGTTAAAAGAAGATGAGGCCTTGCGAGCCTACCTAAGTAAGTTATTTGCCCGCGCCTATTCGGACAAGTTTGGCTGGCCACGCTACGAGCGTCTCCCAGAGCCGATGCGGATCGCCCGTGAGCAGGCGGGGATTGGGCGGATCAAAGAGCTGTTTGCATGAACGTGCGTCTTTCACCGGCACAGCAACGAGGGCTAATCATCCTTGTCGCTTTGGGGCTGGTGGCAACTGGTCTTGTCCTCCTCCTTCCCAGGACCAAGACCCCCGTTATTGGGCTTCACGATCCGATTGAGATCACCGGAGTGCGCATCCTCCTTCCTACCTTTTTCGACGTCGAGAAAAAGGTAAACCTCAACACAGCCTCCGTGCAGGAACTCATTGAACTGCCTGGGATTGGAGAAGTGCTGGCTGCGCGAATCGTCGCCTACAGAGAGGAACACGGTCCCTTTCAGTCCCTTGACGCCCTGAAGCAGGTAAGCGGAATTGGCGACAAGCTTGTGGAGAAAATCAGAGATCTCGTTGGGTTGGAGGACTAGCTGAAAAAGAAGTGGCAGAGTGCAATGAAGCACTCTGCCGTGCTGGGGAGGATTTGAAGGTTCTTTAGTCGCTCGTGATCGTGTATACCAAGGTCAGTCCGTAGTCCCCTTTCTTATAGGACTCTTGTCCGGTTAAGACTTTGTAATCGATGATCAGGGTATGCGCGCCGACATCGTCGCTTATCCCCATGTCGGGCCCAATGGCATGAATCTTGACCGTCCAGGGAATATTGCTCGTCGCAACCAAAGTCCGCGCCCTTTGTTTTTCGATGTATCCCCGCACGAAATCAATTTCTGTCGGCTGGTGAAGATCAAAACGGGAAGTCACCGTCGAGTTGGAACTGTCGTCTCCAGCTATAGCAAGAGATTGGAACGAATCACCTTAACAGTGACCGCGACGGTCGTTCCCGATCCTGGTGTCGCACTACCGACTGTTGCAAGAAGGAGGATGAGTAACGTTAGAGCCCGTCGGCATCTTTTCATCTTCGCCTTCGGTAGCCCGGCTGCCGTCTCAGGCCCGTGGCTTTGCGTCCCTCACTTCCTTTTTCATTCGTGAGGTTTGCCTTTTCCGGTCCGAAGTCTCACCTCCGTATTAACCGCGAATAAACGACTTTTACTGATTATGCTTGGGAAGAAGGGCAGTTAGCCCCGGGTACTAGTGAGGCGGCGTGCAATGCCTCTTCCTTGTTAGCGCACCACAACCCTCACGGAGAAGGTCCTCTCTGGCGGCGCGGTCTCCCAGGCTCGCCGATAGACCAACGTCAAATCTCCCTGGCCGGTGGCGACTGTTTCATAGCGGAAGTAGAAGGTGCCCTCTGCGCCTATGAGAGAGGACGATGAGCGATAACTCGGTCCATCCATTCGCCCCAAGATTCCAGACGGCTCGCTCTCCACTTCCCATTCGTATCCAGTGGTCGGGTTTCCTTGGAGGGCAACCATTAGCCGCTGCCCTTCACGCAAGGCAATCTGCTGGCCGGAGGCCGTCTCGTCCACCAGCCGATAGACGAGCAGGCTCGTCCCGCAAACGACTGCTTGGGAGGAGACGTGGCCTGTAAGAGCTGCCGACCCCGGTGCAACTACGTCGATGCAGACGGAAAATTCGCCGATCGTGGTTTGGACGATCACACTGTAGGGCCCCGCCCCAACCGGGGCACCGTGTTGATTGACGAGACCCCACTGCCCGGTCCACTCTCCAAAGGGAATAGGAAAAACCGTTTGCTCCTCTTGTCCAGCCACAAAGACGGGGTTACCCCCGGCGTCGAGAACGCGCATTCCGGTGAAAAAAAGAGGCTCGCACAGGCAAGAACATGGCTCCTGGCGTGCAAGCTCCAGGGCAAGGGAGCTTCCCTGCTCAAAGACGAATGTACCGATCGCAGCACGGACCGGTACTCCTGAGGAGGCAAAAGCAGAGGCACTGCTTTGCGCCATGCTCGCGCCCCCAACTAAAGGCATCACAAGCCCCAAAAACACTGCTCCCACTGTTCTACCCACGCGCATGCTTATCACCTCGCTTAACCTAAACACTTGCAAGACGGTGGTTTCAGGAAAGCATAAGATGGGAACTTATCGTTCACAACTTTTACGAACGACCCTTCCTTTTTTGCGTAGGTCATGCGTTCGGCCTTTTAAAGTGTCCTTACGACACATCGATTTGACTTTTGCACCGCCAATCGTGGTACAATGGATCGATTTGACTATATAGGAGGTGTTTGTGGAATGCGTTTGTTCACAAAGCTCATCAGCGGAGGTGGCATTGCTGCGTTCTTCTTCTTCAGCTGGGTGATCATGCGGCTGTGGAACCACATCGTGTGGTGGCATCTTGGATTGTTTAAGCCGCTCACCTACTTGCAGGCTGCCGGGCTATGGTTCCTCGTGATTCTTGCCTTTGCTTGGGTGGGGATTGGTGTTGGCCGAGGGCTCTTGCCTTGGCGGCGCAAGCGGCACGACTGGGATGAGGTCGGCGAAAGAATCGAAACCAAGATCAAAGACGGTTTCTCCCGCTGGGTCGGTGCGGAAGGCGACATGAACTGGGACGAGCTGGGCAACAAGATCGAGGAGAAGATCAAGCGAAAAATCCGCGAATGGGCGCAAGAAGAGTGAAGCACCCCGCCCAAATGGCGGGGTGAGTAGGACCCTTACGTTCTTGCCGCAGGGTTCTTGATGAGAGTTTTTGGGGTATTGCTGGGAAATCCCACTGAACCTTCCGGCAGGCCCGAACAGTTTCGCTGGATCATCGTGGGGGAGTAGATTGTCTTCCTTGCGCTAGTTCCTGCGTACTACACAAGATCTGATGAGTTATTCCATCAGCACTATCGTGACATAAACGCAGTTTGATATCTCAACCTGCAAGGCCTACCCAGGGTGAGGGCCTAGAGAGAACGAAAGACCTTGAGTACCCGGCATTGGCGGCGCAGCAGACCGTTTCTGAAGAGAAGGGATGCGGCACAGGAAAAGGTTGACGCAGATGGAGAAAGTTGGGTAGGGAGCGTTCGCCGCGAGCTTGGTCGTGTTATGGTCGGTGCGTATCGCCGCCCTCCGCAGGAGTCTCAAGGCCACATACGCAGGCATCTTCATTGTTGGCCTCGCAGTTGTTGCTTCCCTAATTATCGTTTACATGGTCATGCGAAGTCGGATGACGCTGGTGAGATTTCTGGCGTTCATTTTCTTCAGTTCTACATCATGCTCATCTACGGACTACTCTACGCGAAGTTTGGGCTTGTAAACGGAGAGGGAAGGATTCTTAGAGACGCCGCTTCCGGGTTTTACTTCAGCCTAGTCACATGGACGACCCTTGGATACGGAGACCTTAGCCCTCCAGGCCCGATTCAGCTATTTGCGGCCTCCGAAGCAGTACGCGGTCGGATACATATCCATGGGCATCCTCAACGCTGTAATTGGAACTTACAGATAGAACAGTTCGCCTGTAATTACAGCACGTCCGTCGGCCAATTCACCCAATAGCTAAGCATGTCCACATCAAGGT
>CAZOUO010000143.1:0-6416 GCA_964582975.1 uncultured Thermotogae bacterium
GGGATGAAGGACGGCTCCGATGCGATCGCCGACTGGCCGATCCTCAACGCGCTACTGAACGCGGTCGGCGGAGCGACCTGGGTCTCGGTGCACCACGGCGGCGGAGTGGGGATCGGTAAGAGCATCCACGCCGGCATGGTCATCGTCGCCGACGGGACCAAGGAGGCGGACCGGCGTCTTGAACGCGTCCTCACCTGCGATCCCGGCATCGGCGTCGCGCGTTACGTGGACGCCGGCTACGAGAAAGCCATTCGTGTGGCGAAGGAAAGAGACGTGAGAGTGCCTCGGCTGACGCAAGCTCTTCAGAGTTAGGGCTTACTCTGAGAGGATCCGTTCGTAGATCGCCTCGTACTGCGGAACGATCTTTCGATGATCGAAGACCGTGGCCGCGCGTTCTTTTGCCGCACGGGCGAAGGCTTTCTGTTTTGCGCAATCCGAGAGAAGATCGATTGCAAAGCGGGCCATCTGGTCAACATCGCCCACCGGAGCCAGGTATCCTGTGGCACCGTGTTCGACCACTTCCGGCAGTCCGCCAACGTCGCTTGCGACCACCGGAACGCCACTTGCCATCGCCTCCAATGCGGCCAGCCCAAAGCTTTCCGTAGCGCTTGGCAAAAGGAACAGATCGGCGGCTTCGAGCAGCGGGGCGACCCGATCGACCACCCCGACGAATGTCACCCGATCAAGGACGCCAAGTTCCGCGGCGGTCTGCTCCGCCAAGGGAGCCTCCGGCCCGTCACCAACCAGGATCAGCCGCGCCTCCATCTCTTTAGCGACTTGTGCGAAGATCCTTACTACATCCCGAACTCTTTTAACTGGCCGGAAGTTCGAGATGTGCATCAGTGTGACCTGCTCCAGGCACGTGCAAGGGGGAATACACGGAGGAATCTTGCGCGCGTGACGATCCGGGTCGATGAAGTTGTATACCACGTCAATGGGACGGTCGATCCCAAACTGACGGTGGGTCTCCTCCCGCAGATATTGGGAGACGGCCGTCACCGCATCGGAGCGCTGAATCATCAAACACGTCACCGGCTTAAACGACGCGTTATTGCCAACAAGCGTGATGTCGGTGCCGTGCAAGGTCGTGACAACCTTGAGGTCCAGGTCGGCCGTAATTTGCCTGGCCAGTAGCGCCGCCGCTCCAAATGGGATCGCGTAGTGCACGTGGAGAATCTGCAAGCACTTCATCCGTGCCACCTCGGCCATCTTGGAGGCGAGGGCGAGGGTGTAAGGAAAGAACTTGAGAAGGGGGTATTCTTCGATCTCGACCTCGTGGAAGCTGACCCGGGGAGGAAGATCGGCCAGCCGGAGTGGAGCCGCATAGCTAATGAAGGCGACCCCGTGTCCTCGTTCGGCCAAGTGCTTCCCCAGCTCGGTCCCGATGACGCCGCTGCCCCCGTGTGACGGATAGCAGGATATCCCGATTCGCATGTATCCTCCTTAGAACGATGAGAAGTTCAAGCTCAGCGGATCCTCCACCGCCAACCTGCCTCGGATCAGAAACCCTTCTCCGTAGCGTTTGCCAATGAGGGCCCCATAGTACGCCATCCGACTTCGCATGAACCAATCGGTCTCCACCGAAGTAAGCCGGGTTTGGGGATCGGGCGAAGCCTCGCGTTTGAACTGGGTGCCGTAGGCATAGATCGCTTCCATCTTTTGTTCGAATTGATCTGTAATATCGACGATGAACGTTGGCTCAAACTCGACCCATCCCATGTAGTAGACCAGCTGTTCCGGACGATAGGCCTTTTGGCCGGTCTCGTAGCGAGGAAGGCCGGCCAAGAATGTTCCCTCGTAGGCCAGTTCGCTTGCGTGGGCGTGATCAGGATGCCGGTCTTCCCAGTAAGGAACGAATACCATCTGCGGTTTCCAACGGCGAACCACTTCGGCCACCTTGTGCTTCGCCCCAGGAGTCGAGCGCACGTTGCCGTCCTCAAGTTCGAGATTCTCTCGTGCGGTGACGCCGAGAATCTCTGCGGCCGCGGCGGCTTCTTGTTCTCTTATCTGTGCCGATCCTCGGGTCCCCAGCTCGCCGCGAACCATGTCCACGAGCACGACCAAACGACCGGCGTCGGTCAGCTTGATCACCGTCCCCCCACAACCGATCTCGATGTCATCTGGGTGTGCCCCGAAGACTAGTATGTCTACCTTAGCCATTGTTGTCCTTCAACGTCATCACCTGATGAGTGAAGTCGTCCAATTCTCCGATTGAAAAGAGTGTATCCGCAAAAGTCGG
This sequence comes from uncultured Thermotogae bacterium, assembly GCA_964582975.1. Taxonomy (GTDB): domain Bacteria; phylum Bipolaricaulota; class Bipolaricaulia; order UBA7950; family UBA9294; genus CAZDDA01. The sequence continues at coordinate 2,240 of CAZOUO010000143.1, forward strand.
GCCGTGTCGATTGAGGAAGTGAGGCAATGGGAAGACGCGCTCTTGCGGCCTTCCCCGTGGGCGAAGGGCATTTTTCAGCCGCTGCAGAAGGCGTGGAGCCAGGCCTTGTTTCGCCAATTCGGCCCGAATGGCGCGTCGCTCGAGGTCATCAAGTTTGCGTAACGACGTCGTGCGCGCCTGTTGCCAGGTTCTCTCAAGACCCGGGTCAACCGCTGTGAGTGGAGCCCGCAGTGGTTCCAAGGCTTGGGAGATCGCCTCTCGAGCTTTCTCAAACCGCCCTTTTAGCTCGCTCGGTGCAAGCCTGCGAAGGCACTCCTGTGCATCGAATTGCCCGGTGAGGATCTCAGCAGCGCTTGCTCCACAACGAGTGATCAGACGTGCTTCGTCACACGCGATAATAGTGTAGCTCTTGCGCGGGAAGAGGAGTGGCTGCGACAGGGAAAAGAGTGAATAGAGCGGCTTAAGCATCGCGTGATAGGCGATCTCACCCGGCCCAAGGACGCTTGCAACAACGGGAAGGAGGCTATCGGCAAAGAGAGGTCGCAGAGCCGCGTCGGTAGAGTAGAGCTCAGGTCTTTCCTGCACTCCGGTAAGCTGGGCCAACGGATCCTCAACCCGGATTCTGCGCCCATTCGAGTCGAGGGTGTAGAGGCGTCCTGCGCGGGCCGGAGAAAGGGCCAGCTCGTAACCGGCCTCGCCAAGGTTCACCGCGGCGTCCTGCAGACAAGTGTGAATCTCCTCCCACTTTTTCAACGCGGTGTGAAAGAACGCGCGGGCCGGCTCGTGAAGCAGTGAGGGATTAACAAGGATCAGCCCCCGGCCGGAAAAAAGTCGTGACCAGATGCGCGCGTGCCAGGTGCAGTAGTTCTCCTGCGGCTTAGGAGCGAACGTCTCTTTTACCAACCCGTGGTGAGGGCCGGGGGGAAGCCCGTCGAGGTACTGGCGAAATGCCGCCAACACCTCCTCGGTGATCGGCAGATCGGCTATCGGCCGACCCTGCTGCGACCACTCGAAGGCGATCTTCCCGACCTCCCCGTCGTCTTTTAGCAGATAGACATGGTTGATCTCAGTGAAATCGTGATCGTAGCTGGCAAGCCAGAACGCAGGAACGACCCTCACGTTGAAGTGCCTCTCCAGATAATGCGCAAGCCAAATGGTGGTGATGATCTTGTAGAGCGTGTAGACCGGGCCACCCAAGAAGCCGGCTTGTTGGCCACTGATCACGCAAAACGCCGACGGCGAGCGCAGAGCGGCGATGCCCTCAAGCGCAGCGGAATCAGCCCCAAGCCCTGCGTTGTACGCCTCAAGGAGTCCACAGACTTCCTCTCGCGGATACGTCACCTCCTGACGAGCAGCAAGCGCCTCCTCAAACCCAAGGGGAGGATGCGAGAAAAAGGACGCAGCCTTCCCCTGATTAGTGATGTAATCGAGATATAGCTTGTTTTCAGGATAGACTATCCGCGCGTCAAGCCTCTGAAGCACGAGCGTCTCCTTTTTCAGCAACAAGGATGAGCCGCGGACTCTGCGATTCGTGAGGTTCGCCTTCGAGCGATCCGAAGCGCCGGATTTTCGTGAACCCTTCTGCTTTCAGCATCGTCTCGACCTCGCTGGGAGTATAAAGTCGCACCGATTCGCGGTACGTCTTCTCGTGGTTGCCCAGTTCGCGGACGCGAGTAGTCTTCTCCACACGCCGTCCGTCTGGAGTGAGCCGCCGCTCGATCTGCAAATGGCCTCCGGCCACCTTCTGTTCTTCCTCGGTGACAAGATTGGCTGTCACCCAGTCCCGATTGAGGGTGTCAAGTAAGAATTGGCCGCCTGCTCGCATGCTAGCACGCACCGCTGCCAAAACCGCTGCATTTTCTTCGTCCCGTTCAAAATAGCCAAAAGAGGTGAACAGGGACAAGACTGTAGCAAAGTACTCTACATAGGGAATGTGTCCCATGTCGGCGTTCACCAGTTCGATTCCGCCCACTCCAGCCTCCGCAAGCCGCTCGGCAGCTACTGCCAGAAGTTCGCCGGAGAGGTCGAGACCGACGATGCGGCGGAAGCCCGCGTTGTGCAACGCAAGGAGGTGCCGCCCTGCGCCGCACGCTAGATCCAGAAGCGGTTCGTCTTTTGGAGGATCTATCAGAGCGACGATCGCCCCCACATCGGCCTGTGCTTCGGCCTCATCCCGATGAGGATAAAGGTCGAGGTAATCCCGACCAAAGCTTCTTACGTACCAGGGAATCACGGGATGCCGTGCTCTTTTTTGTAGGCTAGCCAATTTCGCTTCAGATGCACGAACGCTTCGAAGTCCGGCAGAAGGAGAAACGGGTTCGTCTTCCGTTCTTTTCCGATCGTCGATTGGGGGGCGGTCCCGTAGTCGTGGCCTGGGAAAACGCGAGTCGCCTCTGGAAGCTTCAGGAGCTTATTGTGGAGGGAATCGTATTCGGCTTGTGCTCCCGTGCCAAAGTCGGTCCCTCCCACCTTGCCGACAAAGAGGGTATCGCCGGTGAAGACCGCATCACCAACGTAAACACAAATCGAATCCCCGGTGTGTCCCGGCGTGTGCAGAATCCTTGCCTCAAGTTCACCGAGCGGGAAACGTGCCCCGTCTTCCACTCTGATCCCCGTTGTGGGTTCAGTGCTTCCCAACAGGAGCGGTCGCTTCCCGGTGAGGCGTTCAATCGTGGCATTCCCATTTGAGTGATCGTAGTGGTCGTGGGTGACGAAGACGTATTCAATCTCGAAGCCGTGTTCTTGGGCAAAGTCAACGATGCGCTCCGGAGAAAACGACGGGTCGACCACAAGGGCCTTGTTCGTTCCTTCATCAGCAGCGAGGTAGCCGAAGTTGCGGTCACCGCCTGTGGAGAATTGCTTGACGAACATCTTTTCCTTCCTTTCTTGAGCGACAGAATTAACCCGATCCCATCAGGAGCCAAGAGAGTGTAAGGCCTCCTCATTCCCCAAGCAAGACTTCCGGACCGCACTTTGTTGGAAGGCTCAAGCTGGCCGAGCGCGCCGTTTTTTCGGACAATTCCTCATCAAGTGGTACGTCGTAATTGGAGTTCAAAAGAAAAGGACAGACCGATGAACCTTCGGCGCTGGTGGCCGGACATTCGTAGGACCTCAGCTGTCGTGTTCTTCCTGCTGTTCCTGGCGATTCCTATCGCATTACTGGCCAGCGTCCAGCCATGGGTTTTCGCCGCCTTCTTGTCAGGTCTTGGCGCGGTCGCCTTCATTGTGAGTGTCTACGTGTCCCCGCAGACCCGTAGAGGAACACGGAATGCGGCGAAGGGTCTGCTTACGGCAGCAGCCATTCTAGCCATCATCCACTTTTCAAACGTCTTAGAGCCTTTTTACAGACGCGAAGGATGGCTGCTGCTGGAGCTAGATGTACAAGTAGCGCCCCTGGAAGTTAGAGCGGGCGACCCCCTGACCTACACACTCTCGACGACAAACACTGGGATACGTTCCGCTCGGGGAAGGCAGTTTCTCGTGGACGGGCTACCTTATACGGGGATTCTGATGTACGGTGTCCTTCCTGACCTCAATTCCACCTACTTCACGATCACCGGAACGCCTACTGCCAGCGTGTCCTCCGAAACTGAGGAGCTGGATGCGCAGCAGAAGGTGTGCACGGTGGTCTACGCCAACCCGCGCGAGCTAGACGTCAACCCAATGTATTGGCTGTGGGCCACCACGTACACTCCTGGATGGAAAGTCATTGCGGCCATCACAAGCGATGGGAGAAAGAACCAAGATCTGGCCATCGGCACAACGCTCGAACTTCAGTATCAGGTCACAGTCCCGCTGGACCACCCTGAGGACCGCGTTCACCAAAGGAGCGCGTCTCTGAGCTACCGCGATCCGCAATGGGCCACCTATTACGTCCACGACCTGTGGTTCCCGTTTGAGGACATTATCACCGTCGTACCTGCATCTAACTGAGCGTCGGGACCTCATCCTCCAGGGCTAACCCGCCGAGAATCTCTGTTCATCGAAAGAGACGCTGCATCTCGTTGCTCCGCTCAAACCCCGCTTGCTCGTAGATTCCTTGCCCGTCTGGTGTTGCATGGAGGCTTACCGACGGGATGCCTTCGACCTGCAAAGTATCCAGAACAGTCTGAAGCAGCGCTGTGCCAATTCCACGACGTCTCCACGGAGGCCGGGTGACAAGATTCATGACGTAGCC
>CAZOUO010000144.1:0-6293 GCA_964582975.1 uncultured Thermotogae bacterium
GGTAAGAGAAGGTCATCAGCTGCAGATCGGGCATGGTGAGGAGGCCTGTCCGGGTTTCCTTCACCGGCCGAATCGCGTTTATTACGATCGCAACGGTGGCGATGTCGCCGTTGGTGCCCTGGAGCGTAACCTCTAGATCGGGCTTGCCGCTGATCTTGATCGTGTCTTTCTCGTCTTCTGACTCAAGCGCCGCTAGGAACGTCAGGGTCATGAACTCGCCCTCATCGGTGTAGGCTCGAACCACTTGCTTTAGCCCTCGGACCTGTCCAGGTTCGACGTCAACAGCTTTTGTTTTGATCGCGTGCTCGGCGATCACTGGCTCAACGCTTGACTCGGTGCGGACCAAGTGCTTGCCCAACGTTTGCACGAGCATCCCCACGGACTCCGGCAGACCGACGTGCCCCATCTCGCCTGAGGCCATCTTGGCGTTGAATGTCTCCACGGTCATACCCGAGCCAATCTTCTTCTGAAACGGTCCCCGCCGTGTGGAGGCGTTGATTGCCCGTATCACCTCGATCCGGTCCACTCGTTGGCAAAGACTTGTCAGGTAGAGTGGTAGGGCGTCCATGAGAAAGCCGGGATTCACCCCGGTACCAAGCACAGTTTTTCCGACCCTTTTTGCCACCGCGTCAATCTCGGCCGCCTCTTTGGGGTGGGCAAGCCACGGAAAGGAGAGCTCCTCAGCGGTGGAAACGACATCCAAGCCAGCTTCCAGGATCTCGATGATTTGGGGTTGGAACGCAGAGAAGTGAGAGCTCGTGGTATGGACGACCAAGTCAGCTTCCGCTTGGGCCAAAGCCTTCTCTAAGCTTTCGGCGACAGTGACTCCGAGTGGGCGGTCTAGACCGATCGTCTCACCCAGATCCTTCCCAACTTTGGCCGGGTCGATCTCTACGCCGCCGACGAGCGCCAACCCTTGGCGTTTTGCCAGCTGGCGGGCAACGGCGCACCCGATCGGACCAAGGCCGTACTGAATCACGCGAATATCGTCTACCATTTGATGGATGCCTCCTATTGACTGGACTGGTAAGAATTCAAGGATAGTTCGATTATCCAAGGCCGACCATCTCCCGTACGGTGGCAATATTCTCTCTTGCTATGGCCCGCGCCTTCTCCGCACCTTTTGCGAGGATATCCTTAACTTGCCCCGAGGCCTCAAACTCGGCACGTCGCTGTTGGATCGGGCGCAGGACCGCCATTAGGTTCTCGAACACCACGTCCTTCAGCTGGGCGTACATCAATCGACCAGCGGCGAACTCCTCCCGCAGCTGCGTCACGACCGACGCGCTATCCGAAAGGGTCGTGGACAGTTCGAGGATCTCGAACAGGTTCGCCACACCTGGAGACATCTGCTCTCCAGGTGTCAGCCCGACGTCGGTGACGGCGGAGCGGATCTTCTTGCGGATCGAGCCCTCCTCCTCCATCACCCCGACGTAGTGCGCCTCACCGGCGCTCTTGCTCATCTTCTGGGTTGGATCGGCCAGAGACATGATCCGCGCGCCTTTCCCGACGATTGCCTCTGGTTCAGGGAAGAATTCGCCGAAACGGGCGTTGAACCGCCGCGCCACCCGCCGCGAGAGTTCCAGATGCTGCACCTGATCCTCTCCAACGGGGACTCCATCCGCACGGTAGAGTAGGATGTCCGCAGCCTGCAGCACGGGATAGGCAAACAGGCCGGCCGACACGAACTCCTTCCCTGCGGATTTCTCCTTGAATTGGGTCATCCGCGAAAGATCGCCGTAGGAAGTGACGCAGCCGAGAATCCATGCCAGTTCAGCGTGTTCGGGGACCGCCGACTGCACGAACAGGATCGAGCGCTCCGGGTCGATCCCACAGGCCATGAGATCGAGGGCCATCGAGCGCGAGGCGGCGTGCAGGGTTTGGGGATCGACGTCGATAGTAATGGCGTGATAATCCACGATGCAGTAGACGCACTGATGATCGACTTGTAGCGCGGCCCAATTGCGCACCGCCCCGAAAAGGTTCCCGATATGCAACGTTCCGGTCGGTTGGATCCCCGAGAACAAACGCCTTGCCATTGCCATCCCCCTTTGCCAGATTTCTAGAAAAAGTATACGCGTGCGGCTGTTGCGACCGCAACGTGAATAGAGTTGATCGCTTCGCTGGCCTTGACGTAAGATTCTCAACGGGTGCTTTATGGTGTGTGATTTGAGTGTGATCATCTTGGCGGCCGGCAAGGAAATCCGCATGAAATCATTGCGGACAAAGGTCCTTCACCGTGTCTGCGGCCGGCCGATCCTCCGATACGTCCTTGCGGCTACCCAGGGAATTGTTGCCAAGGAGATCCTCGTTGTGATCAGCGATCCCGCCGAGGATGTGCAAGCCGAATTGCGTGAAGAGTCGGTCACATTCGTCATCCAGCGAGAGCCGCTTGGCACCGGCCATGCGGTCTTACAATCGAAGGGCCACGTTGGGGGCAACACCCTCCTGATTGTTCCCGGCGACCTACCCCTACTTACTACGGCAGTCCTACAGGGTCTTCTTGATCGCCACAGGGAGGATCGGGCCGACCTATCCATGCTCACCGCGAGCCTCACCGAGCCGGGCGCCTACGGACGCCTGGTGCGGGACCGTGACGGAAGGCCGATCAAGATCGTGGAAGCCCGCGATGCCACGGCGGACGAACTGGGCATCACCGAGGTGAATACCGGTATCTACTGCGTGCAGAATGACGCGTTTCTGTGGGAGTCGTTGGAGGCACTGGATGCCACAAACGCTCAAGGTGAACTCTACCTGACCGACTTGGTCGAGCAATACCGGGCGGCAGAAAGATCGGTGCTTGCCGCTGCGGTGCCCGATCCACAGGTTGTCATGGGGGTAAACTCCCGTGCTGAACTTGCTGCTGCCAATCAGCTGATGCGGCTTCGGATCGCTCGTGCCCTGATGGAAGCAGGAGTAACGATTGTCGATCCGGCCCGAACCCACATCGATTCTGGAGTGACGGTGGGGATGGATTCCCAGATCCTTCCTGGAACGTACCTGCGGGGAGACTCAAACATCGGAGAGCGTTGTACGATCGGTCCGGATGCGTGGATTGACAACTCGACCGTGGAAGACGACTGCCGGGTTTGGTATGCCACCGTTGAGGGGGCGCGGATTCGCCCTGGTACCACGGTTGGTCCCTACGCTCACCTGCGTCCCGGTGCGGACGTCGGTCCGAATGTGCGCATCGGCAACTTCGTGGAAGTGAAGGCATCCCGAGTAAAACGTGGGGCAAAAGCGGGGCATCTCACCTATCTGGGAGATGCTGAGGTTGGAGAAGAGGCCAACATTGGGGCAGGAACTATCACCTGCAACTACGACGGAAAGCGGAAGCACCGCACCACCATCGGCGATCGGGCGTTCATTGGGAGCAACGCCTCTCTCGTCGCTCCGGTGACAATCGGTGAAGACGCGATCGTCGGCGCGGGCTCGACCATCACCGAAGATGTCCCACCGGGGAGCCTCGGCTTGGGACGTGCCCGCCAGGTGATTAAGCAACCAACGGAAGAATCCAAGGAGGACGAAGAGGACAATGATCGGCAGGGAGCTTAAACTCATCACCGGCAACGCCAACAAGGCATTGGCGCGGGAGATCTCAAACGCGTTAGGCGTGAACCTCTGCGACACGGCTGTTGAGCGGTTCAACGACGGAGAGATCCGGGTACGGATTCGAGAGACGGTTCGTGGGGCCGATGTGTTCGTTGTCCAACCGACTAGCCCTCCGGTTAACGATCATCTGATGGAACTGTTGATCATCATTGATGCGCTGCGCCGTGCCTCGGCGCGACAGGTGATTGCGGTCGTCCCCTACTACGGCTACGCACGCCAGGACCGAAAGCACACGGGCCGCGTTCCGATTACGGCCCGACTTGTGGCCAATCTGATTGAGACGGCAGGGGCGGACCGGGTTCTCACTATGGATCTGCACGCTGGACAGATCCAGGGGTTTTTCAACATTCCCGTTGACAACCTTCGGTCTGATCCGATCTTTGTTGCCTATTACCGTGAAACAGGGACGGACTTTGCAGAAACGGTGGTCGTCTCCCCCGATGTCGGAGGAACGGTCCGCTCTCGCATTGTTGCCGAACAATTCGATTGTCCACTCGCCGTCCTGGAGAAGCGCCGACCTCGGGAAGTGGACACAGAGGTTGAAGTGATGCGCGTAATTGGTGATGTCGAGAACAAGCGGGTCATCATCATTGATGATATTGTTTCCTCCGGGAAAACGTTGATCCAAGCAGCGCAGACCCTCCTTGATCACGGAGCCGCTGAGGTCTCCGCTTGCTGTACCCACGGCGTTTTCTCAAGCGGAGCGCTCGAAGCCCTGAAACACTCCTCCTTGAAAAAGGTCGTGGTAACCAATACCATTTGCCACCAAGACGCGGAAAAGAGTGATTGTGTAGAGTACGTCTCCGTTGGAGAGCATCTCGCAAAAACCATACGGCAGATTTTCGAGTACAAATCGGTGAGCCACCTCTTTCCGCATTACTAGGTTGGGAGTGACTATGCCGGTATTGAAAGCGCGGCTGCGAAAAAAAGAGAAAGTCAATGCGCTTCGCAAAGAGGGATTCGTCCCCGCGGTGGTCTACGGTCCGACGATCGAGAGCATGTCGCTGACCATCGGCGAGAAGGATCTTCAGTCCCTGTTTTCTAGGATCACGCGCAGTTCGCGCATCGATCTATCGATTAAAGACGGCAGAAAAACCAACAAGCTTGATGTGTTTGTCAAGGCGATTCAGTATGACCCGATTACTGACGAACCGGCTCACGTCGACTTCTATCATCCCGACGTGGGTCACCCACTCAAGCTACACGTGCCGCTAAAGATTGTGGGGGAGTCCCCTGGGGTCAAAGCTGGCGGCGTATTGAATGTGCTGTTTCGGACTGTTCGTGTACACGGTCTGCCCAAGAATATTCCTCATCTTGTCACTGCCGACGTGAGCGATCTCGAAGTGGGAGAAGCACTTCGAGTACGGGATCTCGACTTCGGCGATGTGGAACCACTCCTTCCGCCGGAGAGAGCGTTGGTGACGGTTGTTGCGCCGCGTCGTGTCGAGATCATCGAGGTCGAGGAAGAGCTCGAGGAGGAGCTTGAGGAAGAGGCCGTCGCTGAGGAAGAGGCCACCGCAGAAGCCGAAGCGCCAGTGCAGGAATCGGCCGAAGAAGGGGAGTGATTGAAGGCCGTCTTTGGGCTTGGTAATCCCGGGCTGGAATACGCGCTGACACGCCACAATGTTGGGTTTCAAGTGGTTGATCTCTACCGAAAGATCAACCACATCCGCAAGAGGGGCCGAATCACTGCAAGTTCTCTGGTATATCGCCTGGAAGACCTTTTGTTGGTCAAACCGATGACCTACATGAATTCAAGCGGAGGCGCGGTCAAAATGGTCCTTGATCAGTTTCAGATCCCACTGGAGGACGCACTGATCGTCTACGATGATCTTGACCTCTCTTTTGGTAGGATGCGCATTCTCCCTGGCGGCGGTCCGGGCACACACAAGGGGATGATCTCCATACTGGCAGTGCTTGGGAATGAGGGCATTCCCAGACTGCGTATTGGGATTGGAATTGAGCCGCGGCCGTTGGACACGGTGACGTATGTGTTGAGTCGCTTCACCCCCCAGGAATGGAAACGGTTGTTCCCCACTCTCCGCGAAGCGAGCGAGGCGATCGAGTTCTTCTCCACTGTGGATCTCGACGCTGTCATGAACCGCTTCAACCGTGCAGAGCAAGTTGCGGCGGATGGGGCCCCCGGTATACTCTAAAACTCATATAATGGAGACTGTCTACGGGAGATAGGAATGTACGATCGGTTTTCACGCGAGTCGATGGAGATCATCGCGATCTCCCAGGAGGAAGCCGAGGAGTGGCGACACAGCTACGTCGGGACCGAGCACCTCCTGCTTGCCTTCTTGAAGATAAAGGGAAGCGACGTCTACCGGTTCCTTACTACCCACGGGGTCACCTACGAGAAAGTGTCCTCGTTGTTGGAAGAGGAGAAGGGACGCGGAGAGGTCAAGCTTTCCGCCGATGACCTTGAGCCAACCCCGCGACTGAAGCGGGTGATGAAGGTCAGCTTTGAAGAGGCGCGTCGTGCAGGGCAAAACACAATCCGGCCGGAGCATTTGCTGATGGGGATGTTGCGTGAGGGAGAGGGGACCGGGGCAGCGATTCTCCTCCACTTGGAGATCGACCTTGCCAAAACGCGTACTTACTTTCTTCCTTCGGCTGGGATTGGGATGGCGATTCGGGCCTCTCGGCGGCAACAAAAGAAAGGAGAGCCATCGGAG
>CAZOUO010000145.1:0-6290 GCA_964582975.1 uncultured Thermotogae bacterium
GTATTATAGGAGGGTCGCCACCCGTAAGAGCTGGTTCGTGTACCCCCACTCATTGTCATAGAAGGTTACAACTTTGAGGAGTCGCTTGTCCACCAGTCGGGTTGACGAGAGGTCAACCACGCTCGCCCGCGGATCGCCGATGATGTCGGTTGAAACCATCGGATTATCGCTCACCCCAAGGACCTCAGCAAGTTCACCCTCCGCGTAGCGCCGCAGGGCAGCATTCACCTCGTCTACCGTGACCTCTCGTTTCATCTCGACGGTGAAATCGCTCACCGATCCAGTGGCAACTGGGACGCGAAATGCCATCCCGTCCATCTTGCCGGCAAGCGATGGAATGACCTTGGCCGTTGCCTTGGCCGCGCCGGTGGTTGTGGGGACGATGTTAATCGCGGCCGCCCGACCGCGAGCGTAGTCCTTATGCGCTGCGTCCACAAGTCGCTGATCAGCAGTGTATCCGTGGACGGTGGTCAGAAACGCGTGCACGATCCCGAATTCGCGCTCCAGCACGTGCGCGACCGGGACGAGTGAGTTGGTTGTACAAGAGGCGGCTGACACCACCTTGACCGCATCAAGGTCGATGTCGGTGTGGTTGACACCGTATACGATCTGGGGAATCTTGTCCGCTCCTTCACCTTTTGGGGGCACGGAGAGCAACACGCGTTTTGCGCCGGCCGTTAAGTGCTGAGCAGCCCCTTTCGGACCGTCATGAGCGCGAAAGACACCGGTGGACTCGATGACCAGATCAATCCCCACGTCGCCCCACGGAAGCTTCGACGGGTCTTTCTCCGCAATGAGTGCAATGTGTGTCCCGTCCACAGTGATTGCTCCCTCGTCCGCAGCGACGGTGCGATTGTAGCGTCCGTACACCGAATCTCGGCCGAGCAGATAACGTGCCGCATCGGGCGCAATGAACGGGTCGTTGATTACCACGATCTCGATGTCTGATTTGCCAAATGCTAAGCGGAAGAACGCCCGTCCGATTCGGCCAAAGCCGTTGATGGCCACCTTCTTCACAATGCTACCTCCTTAGCTCTTTCTTGGACCATGCCGATGATGAAACGATGGATGCGTAAACCGTCCGCCAATTCCGGATAGTAACTTGTCACAAGCACGTTCCCCTGACTCGCCATGACCACAAGGATTATACCGCCATATCAAGCGAGTCTAAACACGAAGAAAGGCGCGCTAGCAAGGACTGCGAGCTGCGACAAGCGAAAATTAATGGCTTTGGCAAAAACTACTTTTTTCCTTCTCGCAGCAGCGTATCCCCCCAATTGAGTTTCTCTTCCAACACCTGGAAAAACGGCGGAGCATCGTGCATGCGTACGAGTTGGGTCGGCAAGGGAGCCCGTTCGATCGTCACTTCCCCTGCGGGGGACAGGTCCCCAACATGATCACCATCGGCAAAGAGACTTGCCGCGGTTCTAGACCGAACTTGCAGAATCTCTTCTGATGAGAAGATCACCGGTCGCAACCCCAACTTGTGCGCTGCAAGCGGGCTTGCCACAATGCAGGGAGCTGGTGGGACGATCACCGGTCCACCGGCCGAGAGGTTGTAGGCGGTGGACCCGGTGGCAGTAGATAGGATCAATCCATCACCGGGGTAGATGGCAACTGCTCCGTCGCTGCACAGGAGTTCGAGTTCGCAAAAACGACCCTTTGAAGTCCCCGTGATGGCAACGTCGTTCAAGACCGTTCCGCGTGTCTTTTTGGCCGTGAACGAAAGCCGCATCCGCTCCTCGATCGTACACCGATCGCGCAGCACCTCTTCTAGCGCCCGGGTTAGCACCGTGGCTTGTACTTGAGTCAGGAAGCCGAGGCTCCCCAGGTTTGCCCCTAGGATAGGGACCGTGGAGTTTGCAAAGATCGAGGCAGCACGGAGCACGGTGCCATCTCCTCCCAAAGCGACGACTAGCGCACCTTCGGTCTCTGGGGTCGACGGCGGCCCCTGATCAATTGGTACAGTCTCTATTTCCTTTAGCTGGCACCAGGCTTTGAGCACGGCCAAGGCCCTCAGAGAGCCTTCCTTGGTTTCGTTTGCGACGATGTAAATCCTGCGAAGCTCCATGGCATCACCTTACTCAGAAGCCCTGTTGTTGTTCAAGACGGTCTATGTCTGACGAATTTCCACCGGCACAGAAGATGCTCCAACAACTCGATCGACACGTAGAGGACGAGGCCGAGGATTGCCATCGCTACGATCCCAGCAAACGCTTGTTCTCGTGCGTACAACATCCGTGTCTTAATGAAGGTTCCCAACCCCGTACCCAACGCTGCGCTCGTCTCGGCAATGTAGAGGAAGGCGATCCCAAGGCCGATGCTCACTCGTACGCTCGTCAGGATATCAGGTAGGCTTGCTGGCAGGATTACGTGCCAGTAGACCTGCCTGCGGGAAGCCCCAGCCGAGAGCACGCTCGTAAGATGTTCCTCATCGATGTTCTTCGCTGCACCTCGTGCCGAGACGAGGATCTGGAAGAAGAGGACAAGGGCGACGATCACGACCTTTGTGGCATTCCCCGTGCCAAAAACGAGGAACAGGAAGAGAATGAACGCAACTTGCGGGATAGGGTATGTAATATAGATCATCGGGGAGAAGAACTTGTCAAGAAACCCCTCATGCCCGATGAGGAGCCCAAGGGGAAGTGCGAGAGCAAGTGCTATGAGCATGGCCAAAAGCAAGCGACCTGCACTGGCGAAGAAGTGCCGCTGCAGTTCGGCCGCGTTTTTGACCACCTGAGAGAAGGCTTCATAGGGTCCGGGAAGAAAACGGGATTGGTAGATCGCAGCGACAGTCAGGCTCGCAATCTCCCACAGTAAAAGAAGAACAACAACACTCGCCAAGTAAATCAAAATCCGTTTCATTGTTCGAGGGCATCCCGCAGGGCGTGGACCGTTTTCTGAAACGCTTCGCACTTGCGGAACTCGACGGAGCCCATCTCAGGATTGGCCACGATGGCCTTGATCCGTGCTGGCCGCTCGGTGAGGACGAGAATCTCCTGGCCGAGGAAGGCCGCCTCCTCAATGTCGTGGGTTACTAGAACGAGCGAGAACCGATGTTTGGCCCAAAGGGTAAGAAAGAGATCTTGAATCCGTTCGCGGGTGAGAGTGTCGAGCGAAGCGAGCGGCTCGTCCATCAGCATCACCGACGGCGACGTGGAAAGGGCGCGTGCGATGGCTACGCGGCGCTTCATCCCCGCAGAGAGCTCAGCCGGAAAACGAGGCTTCACCTCTCCCAAACCGAGGTCTTCGAGGATTGCTCCGGCGTTTTTGCTCGGATACTCCCCGCTCAACAGGAGGCTTAGATTGGCGTTTTGCCAAACGGTCTTCCAGGGAAGAAGACCGGCATTCTGTAAGATCAGGGCCACCTCCCTCCGTGGAGCGATCACTGGCTTTCCCCCAAGCGTTATCATCCCTCCGCTTGGGGAAAGCAGTCCGGCCAAAGCAAAAAGAATCGAGGTCTTCCCGCATCCAGAGGGTCCAATGAGGGCCAGGCTTCGGCCGTCTGCCAGGTTGAAGTCGATCCCTTCCACCGCTCGAACCGCACGATCACCACGGCCGTAGTCGATCGTCAGCGTGGCTACATCGATCATTGTAGAAACCGGTCGGTCGTCATGTCCTCGTAGGAAGGATTTCCACCGGTGTATCGTTTCGTCACGAGCCAGGCCACGACATCGTTGAACTGCTGCGAAGAGAGCGTCTCAGGCTGGGAAAAGCGGGGAATCACGAAGCTGTCCAGGATGCCGTCAGGGATGCTGTCCTCGGTGACCCCGGGGAAAAACAGGGCAAGAGCTTTGTCAATCCCCATTTCGATTAACTCTTCACGATTTGAGCAGTTAACGATGTCGATCGCTTCTCGATAGGCCTTATAGAAGCCGTTAATCAGCTCACCGCGTCCCTCGACCACCGGCCGACGGAAGACAACGACGCTCGGAAGCTGTTCGATCCCCTCGAAGTCGGAGAGGTGGACAAACTCGGGAAGCCCTGCCCCTCCCGGCAGAGGAAAGTTGGCGATATACGTGATGTAGGGCTCCGGTAACACAGCAGCCGGTACCGATTGGGCAGCAAACCATAGGGCAAGTTGGAGCATGTCCGTCCAATAGACATAAGGAGGTTCCTCTCCGATCTTGAACCCAGTGCTTTCAAGGAGTCGATCCGCGTGGTATTCGAAGTCGCTTCGATAGATCGTCGCGATCTTGGTGGGGGTTCTATTGGCAAAAAGGGTCTCTAGTGAATCAATATTGAACGTACTCGGCGATAGAATGGCGAGGCTGTTGGTTTGTTCTCTCTGGTAAGCCGCGCTTGTAATGACGATATCGGTTCCGCTTGCGAAGAGAAGGATCGCCGTCGTCACCCCGCAGACCATACCGTCGATATCTCCGGTCATCAGAGCTGCGCTGCGCTCTTCATCGTCGCTCAATCCAACTAATTCCACAGCGAGGCCGTGTTTCTCGAAAAGACCCCATCCTTGGGCAAAGGCAAGGGGAGCCGAACCCATTATCGGAGAGAGACTGATGCGAAGCCTAGGGACCTCATCGGCAGCGGAGATCTGATTGATAGAAGCAGCTAGAAACAGGACAAGCAAAGACAGCATCAGGCGGCGAGCCTGCACCATGATATTTCCCCCTATCTTTGGACTGTATGGGCCGATTATACCGGCCACATTCCTGGTGACAAAAGTGGAATCGATCTGTCCAGCGGGACCGATAGGCAAGGATTGCTACGCGGTTTAGGGAGGCCGTTTCTAGGTGAGGCAATGCGGGTTTCTTGATGTGGAGCGTATTATTCAGGATAATTGAGCTGATTATCGGTCCCGTCGTCTAGTGGCCTAGGATATCGGGCTCTCATCCCGGCGACAGGGGTTCGAATCCCCTCGGGACCAAACGACCAGAAGTAGCGCTTCAATCATGCCTATCGGTTTCTCGGCTGGACTCCTTGCTGCCTCTCGACTCGCGGGCGCCTCCAAGTTGCAACTGCCACCCCGGGATGAGTCTAGGGAGTCCTTGAGCTACCCGGGGCCTCGCGCCTCTAGGCGGACGACTTCGCTTGCTCGAACTTCTCGCGGATTGTTCGGAGCACGCTACCGTGACTAGCGAGCGGCACAACTTCCACGTCCGAGATCGCATAGACTGGAATGTGCATCAACAGCTCGTTGAGCTCGTCGTTTGACTCTGCCTCCACAATGGCAACGATGGCCTTCCGGCCCACCGGCACCCCACCAGCAAGTACCTTCCCCGCCTTCCTTAGCTCGATCATGACCTCTTGAGAAGCTATGACCCTTTCGCCGTGCTTGGCAAGCTCCTGTGGGACCGTCGGGATCTTCTCCTCCATCGTCTCCATCACCACAAAGTATTGCACGATACACCTCCTTTTGTCGAGGCTTGGCCTCATTCTATGAAGTGCCACAGCCCGAAGACAAGAAGGTAGTTTCACAGTTGCGAAGGCAATCGGTTCGATCCGGCCTGGCTGCACGGGTCGCAGTCTGTATTGTGTGCTATTCCACTACAGCTCGTGGAGTTCAAAGCTGTCCGGAGGGTAGCCGCAAGCACTCCACAAGTACGGCAATCTGGTTCCGGATGCATCTTGGGGGGCTGGAACAGCAGCTCGAATCGGCATTCGTCACCACGAAGCGGCTAACAAACAAGTTCTACAATCAGTCCCCCAGGCTCCAAAACTCTCGCTCTGATCAGCATTCCTTCTACAGAACCTGCTCAGCTCATGTCTTGGAGCCCTTAGACTGACTTCGAAGCTGGACTGTCTTCCCGAGGCAGACAATTCGCGCAATGGAAGAAGCCTACAGTAGCAACAGAAGCCCATTGCGCTGCTAGACGGTTGCAAACGGAAATCGAAAACGCATGTCCCCCCAGTCCTCTCAAGAGCGAGGCGGGCTTTCCTGTAGCCCAAGCGGTGGCCCGAGGATTTCGCCTAGCACGATCGCAGCACGGTGATTGGCTTGCAGTATCTGTCGAATCAGTGTCGTCAAACGCCTCGTTGCAGCCATCACGCCCCTCCCACTAGCGGACCCTCTCCCTGGTCTGTCTTCGCTGCTTCTTCGCCCTCGGCCAGGCCTTCTCGCATCTTGGTGTCAGCCTGGATGTTGCGCAGTCGGTAGTAGTCCATGACCCCAAGGTGTCCTTCGCGAAACGCCTCGGCGATAGCGCGCGGGACCTCGGCCTCGGCTTCGACCACCGCTGCCCGGCGTTCCTGCACCAACGCGGTCATCTCCTGCTCCCGAGCGACGGCCATCGCCCGGCGTTCTTCCGCCTTGGCGCGGGCTACCTTGAGATCGG
>CAZOUO010000146.1:0-6132 GCA_964582975.1 uncultured Thermotogae bacterium
GCTCCGGCCATACCACCACGCTGACCCCGTTCTCGGGCGGAAGAAGCCCATCGAGACCGACTTCGGCCAGCTCGGGGAGCGACTCCAGCCGGAAGGCGTCGAGGTGATGCAGGGTGAGCCGGCCGTGGTACTCGCGGGCAAGGAGATAGCTCGGCGAGACGACGACCTCCGTAATGAGGAGCCCCTTGGCAATCCCTTTCACCAGGGTCGTCTTCCCTGCTCCGAGGGGACCGATCACCGAAACGACCATCCCATCGGCAAGTTCAGGGGCAAGTTCGATTCCGATCTCCTCCATTTCGGCCGCACTACGGGCGATGATCGTCTTGTCCATTTACTTGCGGAGACGTACATTGAGGTCTGCTAGGCGGTTCACGACACGAGAGATGGTAGCGTCCACGTCCTCATCGGTGAGGGTTCGATCCGCTGCCCGTAGCGACACTTCGTAGGTGAGGCTCTTGGCCCCCGCAGTGACCTGCTCCCCGTGGTACAGATCGTAAAGGAGGACGCGCTCTACCGCCTCCTCGGCGCAAATTGTCTCGCGGACTCGTGCCTCGGGGAGATCGACGGGCACGAGGAGCGAAAGATCCCGTTTGGAGGCAGGGAAGCGCGGCAGAGATGTGAACATCCTTTCACTTGTAGGCTGTGTGTAGAGGTTGTCCAGATCAAGCTCAAATAGGACCACCCGCGGCGCTCCAAGCAGGCGATCGCGGATCCGCGGGGCAAGCTCCCCGAAAAGGCCGATCTTTTCGCCATTGAGTACGACGCATCCTCCACGCTCGGAGTGGAGGAAGGGCGGGACCCCATCGAGCTCGATCTCCATTGCCTCGAAGTTCAGCCCGGAAAAGAGATTGACAAGGATTCCTTTCGCTGCGGCAAGATCAACCTCTTCTTTCCCCTTTAAAGAGATCCCAGTGCGACCGAAAAAGGTGCCAGCAAGGGATTCCCGCTCCTCGCGCTCTGACACAAAGACGCGCCCCACCTCAAATAGCATCCCCCCTTCAACGTGCTGATTGAGGTTTGTCTCCACGACGCAGAGGATGCCGGGAAGGAGGCTTCCCCGTAACGTTTCTTGGGATGCGATCATTGGGTTTCGCACCGTCACCAAACCCTCATCGGAGAGAAAAAGGGCTTCCCGCCACTCCTTCTTGTCGAATCCATCGGTCACCACTTCATTCATCCCAAGCCCGGTGAGGATCGTCCGCACGCGGTCCTTGTAGCGCTCCATGGGATCCTTTTCTCCCATCCGCATGATTCCTTGAGGCGGGGTGGACGGAATCCGGTCGTACCCATAAAGCCGTCCCACCTCCTCGATCAGGTCGATCTCACGCGTCAGGTCTGCCCGGAAGGTCGGAACCGTGGCCAAAAGGCCTTCTGGCTCCTCGGAGACGCCGATCTGGAGTCGTCTAAGTAGGGCTGCCACCTGGGCCCGATCAAGATCAACTCCGAGGAGAGCGGCGGCGCGGGAAGGTCGCAGCCGGATCGTGGTCGGCCTGCGTGGTCCTGGGTAGGCATCGATCATCCCTTTGTGCATGTGACAATCGGTAAGCTGTTGGAGGAGGTGCACCGCTCGTGCTGCCGCCAACGGGATCCCCTCCGGGTCCACCCCACGCTCGAAACGCAGCGAGGCTTCGCTCCGAATCCCAACTGTCCGAGCCGAACGACGAATGGTGACCGCGTCGAAGGCGGCTGCCTCGAGGAGGACGCGTGTTGTCGTCCCCCGAATCTCGCTTCGGGCGCCACCCATCACCCCAGCAATCGCTAGACCCCCCTCGCGATCAGTGATCATTAGTACCTCTTCGGAGAGCCCCCGCTCCACCCCATCCAGGGTTTGGAAACGTCCTCCGGCACTGGCTCGCTGTACAACAATTCGCTCTTTCACCAACTCCGCGTCGAATGGATGCAGGGGGTGACCGAGCTCGAGCATCACGTAGTTCGTCACATCGACTACGTTGGAAAGGGGCCGCATTCCGGCCTTCACCAAGCGGTGTTGCATACGAAGAGGCGAAGGGCCAACCGAGATGCCGCTCATCAAACAGGTGGTGTAACGCGGCGTATCCGCACCATCTGACACCTCAACTGCGAAGTACTCGTCGGCAGGAGGATCGGTCTCGTGAAAATCAACCGCAAGCGGCCTTAAACGTTGTCCCGTGACCGCAGCGACCTCGCGGGCGATTCCGTAGATTCCCATACAGTCGGGCCGGTTCGAGGTCACCTTAATGTCGAGAATGGCATCGTCGTACTCCAGCAAATCATTGAGGTCAGTCCCCGGCTCCAGTTTCAGGGTGGGATCGAAGTTCCAGATCCCGGGTGAACGCTCCTCCAAGCCGAGCTCGGCCTTCGAGCAGATCATCCCGTGCGAGATAACCCCACGGATCTTTCGTGCCTCTATCTTAAATCCACCCGGAAGCTCCCCGCCCACAATGATCACTGGAACGGTCCTCCCCTCGACCACGTTTGGTGCTCCACAGACCACCTCGATCTCATCGGTCCCGATATCAACATGACAAAGGCACAGATGATCAGAATTGGGATGAGGCTGACAAGACAGGACACGGCCGACCACTGCCCCGCGCACCCTGCCGGTGCTGGCGATTCCCTCCACCTCGAGACCGGCCAGGGTGAGGCGCCCGGCGAGCCGCTCTACCGCCTCCCTTTCCAACTCGAGATCGACGTACTCAGCCAACCATTGACACGGGACTTTCATCGCCCACCTCGCTTGGGTCCATCACAGGGAAAACCCAAAGTAAATGATGGTTGTTCCCTCGCTCAAGATCGGTGTCGCCATCCCCACCATCGCCTGCACCGGAAGGAGCCCCCCGATCGCAGAGAGCTCAAACCAAGCCTCCATCCCAACTTCCACGTTGGGGATAGTCTTACCGAATTCGTCAAAACGTGTCCAACACATCCCACCGGCGATATAAACTCGACCGCGCACCCTATCAACCATCATCACGTTTGCTAGGTTAAATAACTCCTCCGAGGGGGGCAATTCCACTGCAAGAGACCCGTAGAGCTTGTAGATCCCCGCAGAGGTCGTGAGCACCCACCCTCCTTGCTGCAACTGTCTAAAGCTTTTCAGTTCTTCGAGCTCGAACAAGAGGGGCCGGGGAACCTGCCCGAACCCTACACCGAGGGTGGCGGTTCCCTGCAAATAGACTTGCGGGAAAAGGCGCACTTCATCAAAGGCAGTGACGGCCATTCGCCCGGCCACGGCGGGGGTGAGGTCAAGTTCAATCGCACGCCACCGACTATGTTGAATCGAGGGCGGGTCAAACAGACCGAGGTGACCATAAAGAAGCGGCCCCTCGTTTGTGACGAGCCGATGACCAGAAATGGCAATGGAGATATCCGGTTCCCAGTACGTCCCGGCCGAACCAATTTGTGGCTGCCCAAAAGCGGTGAAGGTGTAGCCAATCGATCCGGCAAGGTCTCCTGTCCCGATTCCTGCGTTGAGGAAGAAATAATGGTTTTTGCCCTGAAACACCTCGACAGAGGCCGTTCCCTCGCCGATCGACAGTCGCAATCGATCAAGGTAGCTCAAAGTCACGCCTTGGGAGAAAGCATCCGGACGCAGGACATACGCGTCCAGCGGATAGGCGTTTGTGCTTGTCACAATGACCAACTTGACCGGCGAGTTATTGTTCAGCCGGTCCCGGTCAGGAAGAAGGTGGCCGGGGTCGATCGTCACCTGTTGGATCGGCTCTTCTGTATCGAAGATCACGGTGTCTGCGGCGGCCTCACCGTCCCATTCCTGGCACACCGTCTCCCCGGAGCGAAGCGTTGCTTCCACCATCACCGGCTGGGCCGTTCCCCCGTCCCGGTTAACCTGGACGATGGTGTGATAACCCTCTTCTGTTCGCTTTTGGGACCTGATCTCTACAGTATAATCAACAGAACCCGGCTCAAAGAGCCACACAGAAAAAAGCTCTTCCAGAGAACGATCAGACAACTCCTCGAGAACAGTTCGCAGATTCTCCACAGTGATCAGCTGGTGTCGATACTGCAGCCCAGCCTTTCGGAGCCCCCTCTCGAATGTCTCTCGTCCGATCGCTGCAGCGATCGCCCTGGCCACTAGATAGCCCTTGTCATACAGCCTCACCACCGTTGCGTTATCGTATTGGACCTTTGATGCCGGCTTAACGATTGCCTCGTCGAAGCCGCGTTCGGCCTGTCGAAGATAGGGAAACTCGATTTCGTGCTCTCGTAGATTGAGAAAGCCAAACTGGGCCCGAAGGATATTCTCCAGAATTCCTTTTCCCCAAAGCTCGAATGCGTTCGGGCCGAACTCACCGTATCGGTCCTCAAAGTAGCTCACGGCCAAGTATTGGGATAGTCCCTCCGAGAGCCAGTTCTCCGCATTCAGATCCACCTCTGCACTCAGACCCCACCATTGATGAGCGATCTCGTGAGCAAGGATGTACTCGCAGAAGCGGGTAAGGATCCCAGGAAGGGTGACGTCGCGGTGGGTGAAAAAGAAGGTCGATAGCCACACAATCCCATCAGCGGCCATGGAGAGACCGTTCCGGTTTGGGTTTTCCACGATCGTCAATCGCGTTCGCGGATAGGGGCCAAACCGCTCTTCGTAGTCCTCCAGGATGTCGCGGGCGTAGGTCGCAAACAGCCGTGCCTCTTCATTGTGGCCAGGAAGGAAAAAGACCTCAATCGGTATGGGTAATGCATCGAGCGCAAATCGTTCGTAGTCACGCCCAGCGGCAATGGCAAGAGTGCGGGTGGGCCCATTCGACCATACCCGATACCGCGTAAAAGAAGTGGCATTGCCTTCAGACCCTGCCACCTCTTCTGAACGGATCTCCTCCGCGTGATCGGCCCCACAGGCCAACGTGTAGCCTTTCGGAATCGCGATCAGCGCAGAGGTATCTACAGCAGGAAACACCAGCGGAAATGCGGTGCTGACGGGATGATGGAGCACCCCCTCCACCTCCTCCCACGCCTCCTGACAGGGAAGGATGAGCGGGTACCACCCAAAGCGCCACGTCAAGATCCCGCGATCGATCCCTTGATCCCCAGTGGCAACTCGTGGAATTTTCGTGACAAAGCGGATACGAAGCTTAAGCTGCCCCGCTGCTTCTTCGGGAAGGTCGATCGCAAGGATGGTCTCTTCGAGGGAATAGGGCTGAAGCGCTGGGGGAAGCCCGAGTAGTCGAAAAGGAAGCGCTACCGCGCCTTCACTCTGTACCACCTCGACGGCCTCGATGGTTGTCAACGCCGGTTCAAATCCAGTCGGGTAGCGCGCATCAATCTCCCGCTCGCTTAGGTAGGGATTTTCCTCTCTCTCCAGGTTGGCCAACAGAAGAAAGTAGGCGGGTGTCGAGCCTGTATCCAACACCACCTCCTCCACTCCTTGCACGCTTCGCTCTTGCAGGTTGAAGCTCACTTCGAGAAAGACGCTCGGTGTCGCTATGGCCACCCCGCAATGACCCGCTCCAACAAGAGCAACGAGAACAAAAATCCTAAGAAAACCCTTAATCATTTCCCCCCCAAGATAACTAGCGAGCGCCCGGGATACGATTGAAGCCGCAAGGAAGTACCCCTTAGGACCCGTCTTTTTCCTCATCCTCACCCGCGCGGTCGACCGCCACCCGTACCGACGTAATCTCCCGCTCTGTCGCTCCTTCCACCACGAGGAGCACCGGGCCGACCGTGACCGTCTCTCCGAGCGTAGGCATCGCTTCCAAGCGAGAGAAAATGAGCCCACTTACGGTAACCCCCTCGTCTTCGGGAAGATCAAGGCCCATGGTCCGGTTGAGGGAGTGTACCGACATGTCTCCATCGATCATAGCTTCATCGCTCGAAATGCGCTTGATCAAGGCCACCGGCCGGTCGTACTCGTCTTCAATCTCTCCCACGATCTCTTCCAGGATGTCTTCCAACGTGACAATCCCAGCCATCCCACCGAATTCGTCGATCACGATCGCCATGTGCACCCGCTCCAGCTGAAACTCGCGCAGCAGCACGTTGATCGGCTTGGTCGTTGGAGTGTAGTAGACCGGCCGTAGGAGGCCATGTAGAGTCGGTGGAGGGTTATCAATACGCGTAAGGAGGTCCTTGGCATATAGTGTCCCAACGACGTTGTCTGGGACACGATCATAGACCGGAAAGCGGGAGTGTCCA
>CAZOUO010000147.1:0-1364 GCA_964582975.1 uncultured Thermotogae bacterium
CCTGGGAGGAGGCATAGGCGACGAGGCGGCCATTGCAGCCGTGCTCGTTGCTCAAAAAGGCGGTGGTACGCTCGCGGGCGGCGAGAAGAGCGCAGAGAGAAGCGCTGGAGGCGCTGTCCTGAATAACCCCACCGCCGATTTTAGACGACTTGAACTTTTTCGGTAAATCCAGCATATCCACAAGCCAGTCCAGCACGTGAGTCTCCAATTCTGTGCAGGCAGGGCTTGTCGCCCACAACATCCCTTGCACCCCAAGGCCGGCTGAGAGGAGCTCACCGAGAATGGCCGGGCCCGAGGTGTTGGCCGGAAAGAAGGCAAAGAAATTGGGTGACTGCCAATGGGTCACTCCAGGAAGGATCAGCTCCTCCACGTCTCTGAGAATGGTATCAAAGGCCTCACCATGAACGGGAGGCTTCGAAGGAAGCAACTTGCGAATTTGTCCCGGTTCCACCTGTGCAAGCACCGGAAACGTCTCAATGCGTTGGTAGTAATCGGCGATCCAATCCACCATCGTTTTGCCATGGCGCCGGAACTCCTCCGGGGTCATGTGGAAACTCTTTTCTTCGAGCATCTCTCCTCCTTTGCCCCCGCAGTTGTATTATTTGGTATCTTCCTTCTCCTATATTCTTCCCTTCATGGCACTTGGCCAAGATCCAGGACCGTGAACAGAATACTAAAGGCATTACCTCCCTAGAGACCTGTTTAAAATTCTATCTGGTGGAATTGCTCCTACTTAGAAAACGCGAAGCGATTGCTTGTCATCACCTCGGGGAGCGGCTTTCTGTCTCTGGGACCAAGTTCTATTTCGCGATGTTGATCGGAGAGCTGCGACACGTCGCCGGGACGGCCGACAATGACCAGGGTGATCAGGGTGTAGTCCTCCGGAATTCCGAGGATCTCCTTAACCTTCACCGGGTTGTAGCCGGCGATCGGGTGCGCAATCAGGCCCATTTGCGTTGCCTGGATCATCAGGTTTCCCACGGCCATTCCGCAGCCGAACAGGAAGTAGTCGCGGTTGTCGGACAGCTTGCAGTCAAGGTCCCGGTGCGAAGTCACCGCGATGATCATCGGTGCCGGAGCAGTCCAGTAATTGCCCTTGGGCATCTCGTCTTTGACGGCGGCAAGCGTTTCCTCCTCGTCGATGACGACGAACCGCCACGACTGGCTGTTGAAGCACGACGGCGCAAGATGAGCGGCCTGGATGAGAAGAGTTACTTCCTCTTGCGTCACCGGGTCGGTAGAGAGCGCGCGCTTGGCCCGGCGCGTCGCGATGTGCTCGTTGATGGTCATGATCACACCTCCTTTGGAGAAGAAGAAGCGGGCCGCCGGACCCGCCGGGGCGCGGTGGATAATTAACATTTTAA
>CAZOUO010000147.1:1374-6077 GCA_964582975.1 uncultured Thermotogae bacterium
CCGGCGACCAGGCCGGCGCGCGTTCATTCATGGTCTATTAAGCCCGGACGGCTCACTTCGCAAGCCGCATCGGCTGGTCGCAGCAGACGAGCGTCCCGGCCCCTGACTTGGTTACGTTCACCTCTTGACCACAAATGTCACAGACGTAGGTCTTTCCTTGTACTGCCATGTCGGTCTCCTTTCTGAGTCTACAGGATCAGTGACCCTTCCCACAGGCCGTGGATGTTGCAGTACTCCACGGCGACAAGTTCGCTGAACTCGCCGAGATTACCATGAGCGGTGACCGTCGGAACTCCGTAGGTGGGGCCGAGGTCGAACGTTCCCACGTGTACGGCGAGTCCGGCCTTTACCCCGTAGAGGGCAACCCACTTGATGTGATGCTCAATGGTGTTGGGGTGCGGGATCTCTTTCCCCACGGTGATCTTGACGATCTTGTCGCTGCAGTCCGGGCATTCGGCAAGTTCGATCACCGGGACGTGTTTTTCCTTTCCTTCCTGAGCCTCTGTTTTGATCAGCTCACCGAGTCGCATAGTGGCCTCCTTTCTGGGATTTCCTTTTTGGCTAAAAACGGCGGAAGCTTTCCTGCGCCGCTCCGCAGATCGGGCAGAACTCCGGCGCCTCGCCTTCCACGGTGTAGCCGCAGACCGGACAGATGGACACCTTGCCGATCTCGATGTCGGCTCCACCCTCGATGACCTTCTTGGCGTCCGCGTACATCACGGCGTGGATCTTCTCCGCTTCCAACGCGTAGTGGGTGGAGCGGGCCGCGCCTGGTTCGTTCTGAAACTGCGCTGCGTTGTGGTAGACAGGATACATCTCCTCGACCTCGTGTGTCTCACCGTCGATGCACGTCTGCAGGTTATCGGGGGACTCTTTGATCATCGAGAGTTCCCGGTAGTGGTTGGTCGCGTGCACCTGCTCTGCGTAGGCGATCGCGGCAAACAGCCGCGCCAGATTCGGTTTTACCTCCTTTTCCGCTTTCTCGGAAAAGATCAAATAGCGCATGTGCGCCATGCTCTCTCCGGCGAATGCCGTCTCCAGAAACTCCTTTGTCATCTTGCGCATCCTGGCCTCCTATCATCTTTCTTTTGTGCGTTGGTTGCTTTCGAGGGTTCCCACCACGGGAAACCGTTCGAGTAGATCCTTACCGTGCGGCGCCTGTTTCAGCGCCTTGGTGAGATCCGCTCCGGCCCGGTGAAGAACCTGATGATTTCCCTTTTGCCACAGGAAGCTTTTTGATACGTCGTAGACCTTCCCGTTGCAGGCGATGTAGGCTGGCCTGCCCTCCTTTCCGTCGTATCGCGCAAGCTCCTCTTTGGTGAACTGCCTCATTTTCCTACCATGTACCGTACCTAACTGTGAGAGAGAAGGGGAGTTGCACCGGTTGAGCAGCTCCCCCCTCTCTTTCTCCTACTTCAGGAACTTAGAGACGAACGGAGACGTATCGCCGCGGCGCATGAAATGCCCAGACGGGCCCTCACCGAGGAATTCGGAGAACCACGACTCGTGCTCGATTTCCTCGTTGAGGATTGCCAGAGAAAGATCGTAGGTGCGATGATCCTTCCCGGAGGTCATGTTGCAGATTTGAGTGTAGCCGCGCACGGCGCAGCGCTCCGCTTCCACGAGCACTTTCAGGATCGCGTTGACATCCGTCAGGTCCTCCGGCAGGTACGCCGGTGGGCAGGCGGAGACGTCGTGGAATGCCTTCATGTCCCGCGGGAGTTGCCCCCCCAGTTCGTAGATGCGGGGAACGAGCGCCTCGAAGTGGTTGCGATCCTCGATGCGCGCCGCCTCGGCGATCTCTTTGATCCCTTCTCCGTCGAGTCCGATCAGGTTACAACGCAGAATTGTGTAGTAGTAGTAGGTGGTCAGCTCCGCGGCCGCGTTCTTCACCAACAGTTCCACCAGTTGGTCGACGTCGACCCCTGCCCGTTCCACCATTTCCCGTGCTACCTTTGCCATGATCCACCTCCTTTGTGGTCTTTTGTGGTAGCCTTTCTTCATGAAGATTTTACACTTACTTTGGTTATCGTTCCCGGTACTGCTTCACTTTCGCTTCAATGGCATCTCTTCCGATCGGCTTCAGTTCGGCGAGCGGCCGATTTCCCACGCGTTCACGATAGCTCGCCGCGAACAGCGGCTTTGGATCTGTTTCGTACAGCGCGCCGATCGCTATCCGGTCTTTCCCTTCCATCGCCAGCTTGAGTACTGAGGCGGTGTCGCTTGGATCGTGCTTCGGACTAAGGATCTCAATCCGCTCTTTGTACCAACTGACAGGATGTATCCCCCAGGTGATACAGGGCTGAATCACATCGACGACTGACAGGCCGCGATGGGAGATGGCCGAAGCGAGAAGCTCACTGAGATGATCGACCTCGCCGGCGAAGCCTCGGGCGACGAACGTACAACCGTGCACGATCGCCGTGGTAAGCATCTGAGCCGGTTGCAGTTGCACGCCGTCGAACTGCAAGCGCGTCTGTTCACCGGTCGGCGTCGTCGGCGACGCCTGGCCCTTGGTGAGTGCGTAGCACCGGTTGTTATGTACAACAATGGTGATATCGGGGTTTCTCCGCAGCGCGTGCAGGAAGTGATTTCCGCCTTCGCCGTAGCAGTCCCCGTCGCCAGTGGTGACGATCGTCTTAAGCGTCGGATTGGCGACGTGGATGCCGATCGCCGCCGGGATCGCGCGGCCGTGCAGGCCGTTGAACACGTTGCACTTCAGATAATGCGGCAGCTTGGCGGCCTGGCCGATGCCCGACACGAGACAGACCTCGTGTGGGGCCTTGTCAAGCTTCACGAGTGCTTTCTTCAGTGCGGCGAGAATTCCAAAGTTGGGGCATCCGGGACACCACTGGTTTTCGACGTCGTTTTGATAGGTCTCAAGATCGGCCATCGAACCCCCGTCTGATCTCTTTCGCGCTGATCGGCAGCCCGTCGTACCGGTTGACTCCCTCTTGTACGTTCAACCCGTATTCCGCGCGCAACAGGCGCGCGAACTGTCCGGTCGCGTTTCCCTCTACGGCGATGTAGCGCTTCCCTTCGTGGAAGGTGTAGTCGGGAAGCGGCCACACCTCGGTGAAATGGATCGCGCCAACGTGCCTGCCCTCTTTACGCAAGCCTTCTACCGCTTCCAGAATCGCACCTCGGGTGGAGCCCCAGCCGATCAAGATCGTTTCCGCCTCATCGACGTGCAGTGCTTCGGGGGGCGCGATTTCCTCTTTGAGGCCTCGCAGCTTGGCGAGCCGCTTTTCCACCGTCGCCGGCCGCGTGTAAGCAAGATCCTCGGTGATGTGACCGGCCTCGGTGTGCTCGTCGCTGTCTAGGCAGACGAGATGGTTACTTTGGCCCGGATATAGGCGCGGTGAGATCCCGTTTTCGGTGAGGCGATACCGGTTGTACTCGGTGATCGCTTGAGGGTCGGCCAGATGGGTCTCTGGACCGATCGCATCGATCTCGAAGTGCACGAACGAGAAGCGGGAATCGGCAAGGTACTGATCGGTAAGGATAATAACGGGAATCTGATAGCTGTCTGCCAGGTTGAACGCTCGCACCGTCTTTACAAAAGCGTCGTGCGGATCGGACGGCGCCAACACGAGCTTGGGGAACTCGCCGTGACCGGCGCGGATGGCGAACAGGAGGTCCTCCTGTGCCGTGCGCGTGGGAAGGCCGGTCGCCGGGCCTGGCCGCTGCGCGAGGACAATCACGATCGGTGTCTCCGTCATTCCTGCCAGGCTGACCGCTTCCACCATCAACGCGAACCCGCCCCCTGAGGTGGCGGTCATCGCCCGAGCGCCGGCGAAATTGGCGCCGATCGCCATGTTGATCGCCGCGATCTCGTCCTCCGCCTGTTCGGCGAACACGCCCAGCTCCTTGTCGCGGGAGAGGGTGGTGATGATCCCGGTCGACGGTGACATCGGATAGGCGGCGATGAACCGGCATCCGGCGTAGGCTGCGGCAAGTGGGATCGCTTCATTTACCGAGATCAGAGTGAACGATTGATCCCGCCTGGGGAGCGTGGCGAGCGGACCAAAGTGGCTGTTTGTTCCTGCGACATCGTGCCCAGCACGTGCCGCCTCAACATTGGCCTGCGCGATCTCCCCTCCTTTGCTCGCGAATCTGGCCCGCAGAACCTGCCCCAAGACGTCAAAGTCACCTCCGAGGGCCGCCAAGAGCGCTCCAGCGGCCACGGCGTTACCGTAGATCTTCTGGCCAAATCGCTCGGTAGCAATCTCGGCAAACGGGACAGCGATGGCCCGCGCGCCGTCACCCTTCTCAGCGAGAAGAAGGCCGTTTTCATTCAGAAGTGAAGTGTAGTGCTCCTGCGCGTGCCGGTTCAGCGCGAGGAGTAGATCTGCATCGTGGCGAGGTGCATTTTGCACTGTCTCACAGAGGCGGATGCTGTAGCTGTTTGTCCCGCCGCGGATGCGCGATTCGTACTCCTGGGTGGTGAAGACCGGATAGCCGAGCGCAAGCAAGCTACGGGAAATGACGTCCCCGATTGTCTGGACCCCTTCCCCCGCTGCGCCGGCGATGGCGATGGAAAGATCGAGCATGATACTACAGCCCCTCGTGCCGCTCGGCGATTGCGCCTGCCAATCGGTCGATGGCCTCGAGATCTTCTTGGGTGGGCAGCCCTCGGCTCAGCACCGGCCCGAGCCACTCCACCTTGAGCGAGCCCATCAATCCCGCAATCTGCTCGGGTG
>CAZOUO010000148.1:0-6070 GCA_964582975.1 uncultured Thermotogae bacterium
GAACGCAGATGCACTATCTGCTATCCCCGGTGGGGATCTGCGGAGACGGGCGCGTGAAGCAGCTTCGATGTGCACGGATGACGTTGGGAGAGTTCGACCCGAGCGGC
This sequence comes from uncultured Thermotogae bacterium, assembly GCA_964582975.1. Taxonomy (GTDB): domain Bacteria; phylum Bipolaricaulota; class Bipolaricaulia; order UBA7950; family UBA9294; genus CAZDDA01. The sequence goes on from CAZOUO010000148.1 coordinate 108, forward strand.
CGACGCCGACCTATTCCGTCCCAAGAAGACGTGGCGTTTGAGGTCGATCTGGTGGTCGTTGCGGTAGGACAGTTGCCGGATTTGTCCTTCTTACACGACGGAGAGATCGAGGTGGACCGCGGCGGCCGGATCGTGGTCGATCCAGAGACCTTAATGACCGGTTGGGAGGGCGTATTCGCAGGCGGAGACGCAGTGACAGGCCCCGCAACGGTCGTGGAAGCGATCGCAGCGGGCCAGAACGCGGCCGTCAACATTGATCGTTATCTGGGCGGTCCGGGAATCATTTGGCCGCAGGAGCACGACGTCGTTCGCACCAGTTACGATGAAGAAGTGTACGCCTGGGAACGGGCTCGGGAGGTTCCCCTGCTGTTGGCGCCAGAAGAACGATCAGGCAATTTCAACGAAGTCGAGGGGCGCTTCCGCCTGGAGCAAGCGGTCGAGGAAGCAAAGCGTTGTCTCCACTGCGACAGGAGAGATTGATCGGGTCGAGTGTTCAGCCAGCAACAACCGAGGAGAGACTCATGGAGACGGTGAGGCTAACCATAGATGGACACAAGGTCGAGGCCAAAGCAGGGACAACGATCTTGCAGGTCGCTCGGGCTTCAGGTATTCCAATTCCTCGTCTGTGCTACCACGAACGCCTAAGCCTCACCGGTGGATGCCGCCTGTGTCTGGTCAAGATCGAAGGGAGATCGGATTTAGTGGCCTCGTGCGCCGCGCCTGTGGTCGAGGGGATGATCGTCACCGCCTTCGATGAGGAGCTGGAATCGACGCGACGAATGCTGATCGACCTTCTTCTCTCGGAGCACAATTGCGACTGTCTCGTCTGCGAATCGGCCGGGACTTGCGAGCTTCAGGATCTCGCGTACCACTACGGGTTGGACCGTCGCACCCGCATCTTCGCGTCCCACGAAAGAGCCCTCCCACCAAGGGATGAGACCTCTCCGGTCCTGACCTTTGACCTCTCCAAGTGCATTGTGTGCGAGCGATGCATCAAGGCATGCGACGAGATTCAAGGCAAAAGCGTGTTAAACTATGCCTATCGCGGCCCTGAAACAGTCGTCGCGGCCGGGTTGGGCGAGTGGGGAACCTCAGAGTGCGATGGCTGTGGCGAGTGCGTGCAGCTTTGCCCAACCGGTGCCATCACCGGAAAACTCCCGGTTCGTCCGCCACGAAGCTGGGAGGCCCGTAAGGTCCAGACGACCTGCTCCTACTGCGGCATTGGATGCCAACTTGAAATGTGGGTGCATGACGACAAGATCGCCACAGTGCGCGGCGCGGACGCGATACCAAATTACGGCTCAACGTGCGTTAAGGGCCGATTTGGCCACACCTATATCATGAAGGAAGATCGGTTGACCAAGCCGCTCATCCGTCGCAACGGGGCGTTCGTGGAAGCAACTTGGGACGAAGCGTTGGATGAGGTCGCCGAGCGCCTTTCTGCCATCAAAGCCGCGCATGGCCCCGATGCCATCGCCGGCCTGGCCTCTGCAACGTGCACCAACGAAGAGAACTACCTGTTCCAGAAGTTCGTGCGCGCGTGTATCGGGACGAACAATGTCGACCACTGTGCCCGCCTTTGCCACGCTTCCACAGTGGCCGGGTTGGCGGCAGCGTTCGGATCCGGGGCGATGACGAATTCTATCGAAGAATTGGAATATGCAGATTGCATCCTTGTCACCGGCTCGAACACCACCGAGTCCCATCCGATTATCGCAAATCTCATCAAGCGGGCCGTGCGCTACCGCGGGGCGAAGCTGATTGTCGTTGACCCACGCCGGATTGACTTGGTCAAATACGCGACGTTGTGGTTACGCCAGAAAAACGGCACGGACGTCGCGTGGATCAACGGGATGATGAACGTGATCCTAAATGAAGGGCTCGAGGATCGAGCGTTCATCGCCGAGCGCACCGAAGGATTCGACGAATTTAAACAAGTTGCCAAACAGTATCCTCCAGAAAAGGCGGCCGAAATCTCCGGGATTTCCGCAGAGCAACTGATTGAAGCGGCCCGGATCTATGCAACTGCGGATGCAGCCTCGATCGTTTACGCCATGGGTATTACGCAGCACACCACCGGCACGGACAACGTGTTGTCTCTCGCGAATCTGGCGATGCTCACCGGAAACATCGGCAAACCTTCCACCGGGGTGAACCCTCTGCGCGGACAGAACAACGTTCAGGGCGCGTGCGATCTCGGTGCCCTGCCCAATGTGTGTCCGGGATATCAGAAGGTCGTCGATTCAGCCACACAGGAGAAGTTCAAAAAAGCGTGGGGGGCGAAGATACAGCCCGAGCCTGGATTGACGATCGTCGAGATGATGCACGCCGCCACCGAGGGGATGCTGAAGGCAATGGTGATCATGGGGGAGAATCCGATGATCTCCGATCCCAACCTGAACCATGTAAAAGAAGCACTAGCGGCGCTTGACTTCCTGGTGGTGCAGGACATCTTCCTGACTGAGACTGCACAGTTGGCCGACGTGGTGCTCCCTGCCGCATCGTTCGCCGAAACAGAAGGGACGTTTACCAACACGGAGCGGAGGATCCTGCTGGTCAACAGAGTCATCGATCCACCCGGGGAAGCCCGACCAGACTGGGAGATCCTCTGCGATTTGGCAACCCGGATGGGATACCCGATGCACTATGGCAGCGCAGCAGAAAGCATGGATGAAATAGCTTCTGTCTCCCCGATCTACGGCGGGATCCATCACCATCGTCTTGCCAAGGCCGGTCTGCAATGGCCTTGCTTGAACGACGATCACTCCGGCACAAAATTCCTTCATCAGGGGAAGTTCAGCCGCGGGTTGGGGAAATTTCACCCCGTAGACTACATCCCCCCGGCTGAACTTCCCGATGAGGAGTACCCATTCATCCTCTCCACGGGAAGGATCCTCTTCCACTATCACACCGGATCCATGAGCCGGCGATCAGAAGCGCTGAATGCGTATGTCAATGAAGGGTATGCTGAGATTCATCCCAATGACGTTGCCCGCCTCGGCTTGACTGATGGGGAGACCGTGCGGGTGCGCACTCGCCGCGGAGAGATCGAGACGAAAGTCAAAGCAACAAAACGGGTGGCAGAAGGATCGGTGTTCATCCCCTTCCACTTTGCTGAAGGCCCAGCAAACCGGCTCACGAACGACGCGTTGGATCCAAAAGCTAAGATCCCCGAACTCAAGGTGGCGGCCTGTCGGATTGAAAAGATCGGGCCACCGTGAGTCCAAAAGGGAGAGAAAGAGAAACCGTTGGTTCTTGAGTGTCTAATGCTAACAGCAATGCAGATACCCATTGAGGACAATGGATGGAGGAAACCAGAGAGCGCCAAATAACGCGAATCGAGGCCGGCAGAACCGAAAAAGCCCAGGAGCACCTTGTCGTTGAGCAAGAGTTCACCATCACTCTGCGCGGGGAGAGGCTCCTACACACTATCTGCTCCCCTTCTTACTTAAAAGAACTGGCCTACGGGTATCTCGTCTCTGAGGGTTGGATTCGAGCGCATCATGATGTGGTCTCTTTCACCCAACAGGGGAATGGCTTTGACGTAAAGCTAAGCGATGATGCCCCCTCCCCACAACAAGCGATCTTGCCACAGCCAGTTGAAAGTACATGCACACTTTCTGCGGACGTGCTGCTTGTCGCCGCGAAAGAATGCTTGAACCGGGGAATCATCTTTCGGGAAACAGGCGGGGCACACGCGGCAGCGCTTGGGACGCAATTGGGGCTCCTCAGCTTCTTCGAGGACATCAGCCGAAGTTGCGCACTGGAAAAGGTACTAGGAGATGCATTGCTGCGTGGCCTTCCCTTCGATGAGACGTTCGTGTTTCTCTCCTCCCGGCTTCCAAAACAGATGCTGCTGAAGGTGGCACGTTGCGGGATTCCTATTGTGGGCGCAGTCTCTGCTCCGACCTTTGATGCAGTGGAGGAAGCACAGAGATTGGCGATCTGTGTGTGTGGCTTTGTTCGCGAGCAACGGTTGAATGTGTACTCTCACGGGTGGCGACTTGGCCTAGAATGAGGCTGAAGACACTTTTGACCTGTCTTGACAGGGATTTCATTCCACTAAAAAAAGTCCCGGCAACAGGTGTTGCGAAATGCCCCATCCTTGGCAACTGACCGATTAGGAAAAGGATTTGCCAGGCCTGTAACGGTCGCTTGACGGGATCGGCACGGGTTGGTAGAATCACCTCGGTCTGAGCGCCGCTCCTGCTCGTGATACAGAAAGGGTGCTTTTTATTCGAAAGGGAACAATGGCAAAAGCAGCAGACAACAAAGTCGGAGCAGTGCTTGTTGTTGGTGCAGGTATCGGCGGTATGCAAGCTTCCTTAGACCTGGCCAATGCAGGGTTCAAGGTCTATCTAGTAGAAAAAGGCCCTGCGATTGGCGGGGTGATGTCCCAACTCGATAAGACCTTTCCCACCAATGATTGTGCAATGTGCACGCTTGCTCCCCGGATGGTTGAGTGCGGCAACCACATCAACGTGGAGAAACTGACGTACTCCGAAGTGGAGAGCATCGAGGGAGAGCCGGGAGCGTTCAAGGTTCGCGTGAGAAAGAAAGCCCGTTCTGTGGATCCTGATAAGTGCACCGGCTGTGGGGAGTGCATGGAAAGCTGCCTGGTACGCAATTATGCCTATCTCAAACCCCTAACACCGGAGCTGCTCGACCTTGCTCCAGACGAGGCAGCAGAAATCGATCGGATTCTAAGCGAGCACGAGGGCGAGAAAGGCGCTCTGCTCCCGGTCCTACAAGGGATCAACACCCGATACAACTGGCTTCCACCGGCCGCAGTGAGCAAAGTTTCTGAAGCCCTGGATGTTCCTCTTGCACGGGTTCTACGCATCGCCACCTTCTACAACATGTTCAGCTTTGAACCCCGGGGCGAGCTAATGGTCCGGGTCTGCTTGGGCACCGCCTGCTACGTCAAGGGAGGGGGAAGGATCCTCGAAGCCGTTCAACGGAAGTTGGACGTCGAGGTCGGTGGAACGACAAAGGATTTGAAATTCAGCCTTGAGACCGTTTCGTGTCTCGGTTGCTGTGGTCAGTCGCCGGTAATGACTGTCAATGACGACATCTACGGATACCTAACTCAGGACAAGATACCGGAAATTTTATCCTCATACAGCTAGTTGGAAATTGGGGGTACGTGCCGAAGCTAAAACCAGAAGACCTAGACAAGATCGCAGAGAAGGTCAAACGGACCACGCTGTTGCGAGAAGGCGAAGGCCGCATGCGGGTCATGGTGCATATGGGAACCTGCGGCATCGCGGCTGGGGCACGAACCGTTATGAAAACGCTGCTGGATGAAATCGAGGCAAACGATGTCAAGGATGTCTTGGTGACAGCCTCCAGTTGCGCAGGTCTGTGCAGCCGCGAACCGATGATCACCGTAGAGGTCCCTGATCAGCCACCTGTTAAGTATGTTGACTTAACTTCCGATAAAGCCAAAGAGATTTTCTTGAAGCATATTATGGGCGGGGAGGTAGTCAGCGAGTTCGCCCTGGCCCAAGGAAGCGAAAGGATGCTGTAGGAGGCAAACGGATGGTCCACCGCGCTCATGCCATGATCTGCACGTGCACCAATTGCGTATCGAATGGTTCGTTACGGGTCAAAGGGGCGTTGGAGGAAGAGATCAAGAAACAGCATCTCCAGGACGACGTCAAAGTCGTTCCGACTGGAGCAAGCGGCCTCTGTGTGAAGGGACCAATCCTTGTTGTTCAGCCCGAGGGCATCTTCTATCAGCTTCTTACGGTCGAGGATGTCCCCCATCTCGTGGAGGAGCATTTCCTAAAAGGGAGACCGGTGAAGTCGCTGATGTACGTGCTTCCCGGCGAAGAGGCTCCAATCCCGAATATCCGGGACATCCCGTTTTTCAAGAACCAGCGGCTCATCGCTCTAATAAACCGCGGCCTGATCGATCCCGAAGAGATCGAGGAGTACATCGCTCTGGACGTATACAAAGC
>CAZOUO010000149.1:0-6035 GCA_964582975.1 uncultured Thermotogae bacterium
TCGAAAGCTGTCGGGGAAAGACAAGTACCGCCTACGCAGCGGGCAATACCGAATCGTCTACGAGATCCAGGACGAGGTCCTTGTCGTCGTGATTGTGAAAGTGGCGAAGAGGAGCGAAGCGTACGGCTAACGAGTCCGGCTTGCTGGATCACATGGCCGAAACAAGGTCCGCATCCCGGGTATTCCGCCAGATCGATGTGCTAGATTCTAGTGCTGGATTCCAGGGCCTTACCCTACTACTCCCCGTGCGGGAAAACGCATACATTTATCGACAAGTGTTAACATTTTCCCACCACGAGGCTTCGCAGTCACGCCTCGGACGTCGATCTTGCCGGTGACGGCGGCAGATAGGGGGTGTGGTCAACGGCTGCGCCGAACTCCTCCTCGGCGATTTTTAGGAGCAACTTGCGGTGGCAGGGCTTGTCGTACGCCTCGTAGCAGATGAGGAAGATGTCACGTGTCCGAGACTGCTCGGCGAGCTCTCGCAGCCTGGCTAGAGCTTTCGGATTCCCTTGGATCTGAGCCCGGAATCTCTTCTCGTAGTCGCTCTTCGCCCACGCGAAGTCGTACGCTGTCTCGTATCCTTGTCCCGGCTTGAAGCGGGCTTTCCAGCTATTGGACTCGTCGAGGAGCTCCTTGGACGGCGCGAGCTCGTCATTGCCCCGCCCCCGCATCACCAAAACGGTCTCGACGCCCTTGGGCAGCACCTTCTTCAAGCTCAGGTAAGTCTGTCGTAGAGCCATACCCTATCTTCCTCCTATAATGCGCTCTCCTGCTTCCGAGAAGGTAGCGCTTCCGCCGCACCGTTGGCAAGTCCTCTGGCTAGCCTGTGAGGATATGTCTCATATCCAGTTGCCACCGACCACTTACCAAGAGAAATGAATCATCTTGGCAGAGTCAAGGCAATCCAGTTTTCCGGAGGAGGATGGCCCGCGCAGGGCAAGTGTAAGGAGGCCCGCAAGGGTTTTCTTATTCGGGAACAGAATTCGAGGTCATCGTCACATTTCGCGCCACTCCTTGAGGAGTGATGCTTGTAGCCCACGGTTGGCCCAGGCATGTTGTCCTGGGTGGAAACGTGTAACCATGGTAGAATAGCGACGGGTGATTCCCAATGGAGCGGGATGCAATAGCGAGGATTCTGGCAACGCACAGAATTAGGAGTAAGGGTAAGAGTACAACACCGTGAATGAGCCGATAACGTCAGTTCTGGACTCAGGGAAGGAGATTCAATGGCCTGTATAACGGTCGATCGAAGACGCCTGGCGGAATTCTGCCGAAAGCACCACATTCAGCGCCTGGCCTTGTTCGGCTCGGCCTTGCGGCATGACTTTGGGTCCGAAAGCGACGTCGATGTCCTGGTTGATTTCGAGCCCGGTCATACACCGGGACTCTTCGGCATTGCCCGCCTTGAGCGAGAGCTTTCGGCCCTATTCGGCGGACGCAAGGTCGATCTGCGCACTCCCGAGGATTTGAGCCGGTATTTTCGTGAGGACGTTTTGCGTGAGGCCGAGGTGCAGTATGCGGAAGGATGATCGCATCCGGCTGCAGCATATGCTCGATGAGGCTCGCGAGGCCCTTTCGTTTGTTCAGGAAAGACGCCGTGAGGATCTCGACAGCGATCGACTCCTTGTGCTCGGATTGGTTAAGGCGATTGAGATCATCGGCGAGGCAGCCTATCAGGTTTCCGAGAGCACACGGGCTGAAGTGCCAAGCATTCCCTGGGAGGATATCGTCGGTATGCGCCATCGTTTGGTTCATGCTTACTTCGATATCAACCTGGATATCCTCTGGCAGACAGTACAGGACGACTTACCTCCGCTGGTTTCCGCCCTCGGACCCGTCTTAGCCACGAATGGGCCTGAATAAGAACTGCTTTCTCCTCCAATCGCTCGCATCCCGGAGGAGTCCGAGAGGACACGAGAACCCGCCAGATCATGTGCTAGATTCCAGTGCTGGATTGCAAGACACGAGCCCGTTCAATTCCTTTTTGAATGTGTTTCCTAGCTGTCGAGGTATCGAAAGGCGTGTTCCGCCAATCGCGCAACCTCTGAGTTAGGGTTATTCAGCAGTCTTCTCACCTCGGCAATCACTGATCGCCGCAGTCTTCCACTCTCAACCAGGGCTCCTTTCAACTTCATGGCTGTATCCAGTGCTGTCTGCTGCACACGAGGATCTGCTGCATCACTCAAGCAAGCTCTAATCGCTCTTGCTGCATCCCTGAGTTCTTCCGGGGTTATTCCCTCTACTCTTGGGATGTTCCTGAGAGCATTCTGTTTCATTTCTGTAGCACTGTGCCGTGATAATGCTAGTAACTTTTGGAAGGCTGACCGGTCGCCCAGGTTCGCCAGACACAGCCACGCACTGGGAGAGAGAACCGGGTCATCTGATGCGGCGAGCCTCTTGTAGTGCGGCACAAAATACGATTGGAGGTAGTAGGGGAGCCGCTTGGCAATCCCACGCTTCGTGGGCTCATCCTGCAGTTCCACATCACCCAGCAGCACCGTGGTTTCTTCGCACGTCCCTATGCTGAACAAGACTTCTATGGCAGCCTGCCTCTCTCGAGTTGTCCCGTCCCGGTACTTCTGTAGCCAATAGTCCTTGAGTTCGTCGCGGGATGTAGTCCCAATATCGAGAAGCTTATGGAGTTGAGCTACTAGCCGCTCAAGAGATGCTTTGGACCTTCCCCTACAATCGATGTAGCTCACGTCCTCAAGGAGACTCGGGATATCGCAGTCATCTAGAAGAATCGGAATCATGGTAGGAAGGCCGGTTTTCATAAGCTTCTGGTGTGCCGCGTGTGTCTCCCAACGCACCCATCGGCTGTTCGTTGAGCTGTGACTTAGCACCACAAGGAACGCTTTGCAGTTGTCAAGAGCGCGTTCGATGCGTTCAAAGATCGATTCGCCAGGCGGGATATCCAGAAACGTCCAGGCAGGAATGCTAGCGACAAACTCGATGTCCTCCTCGCTGAACGAAATGAAGACCAGCTCAGACATACTGCACCCCTACCCCGCCCATTCTTCGCCGAGGTGTTCGGCTTGCGCCACAACTGTCTCGGTTGCTTTCTTCTGCTTATCGGGTGGGTAGTCATACTTCCGAAGCGTCCGCTTCACCATCACCCGCAGTTTGGCACGGGCGGACTCTCTCATCGTCCAATCGATCGTAGCATTCTTGCGGACCGTATCGGCCAGCTCCCGCGCGAGCTGGCTCAATACCTCGTCCCCCATCACGGCTACGGCGCTATCGTTCGTTTCCAATGCGTCGTAAAAGGCAAGCTCCTTTTCCGTCAGTCCGAGCTTCTCGCCGCGCTGGTTGGCCTGACGCATCTCCTTGGCGAGCTTGATTAGCTCCTCAATCACTTGCAGGGTCTCGATGGCGCGATTCTTGTAGCGGTGAATGGTCGCTTCGAGCATCTCGGAGAATTGACGGGACTGGACCAAATTGGTTCGGCGACGCACCTTGATCTCATCGTTCAGTAGTTTCGTCAGCACTTCCACGGCCAGGTTTCGCTGGGGCATCCCCCGCACCTCGGCAAGGAACTCGTCGGAGAGAATCGAGAGTTCCGGCTTGTCGATGCCGACCACTTCGAGGATGTCGATCACACGATCCGGCGCGATCGCCTTGGACACGATCTGACGGACGACGGCGCTCAACTCCTCCTCGGGTCGGAGGCTCGTAAGCGTGTGCTTAACGAGAGACGCCTTCACATGCTGGAAGAAGGCAACTTCGTCTCGTGCTGCCATTGCTTCGGGCTGTGGTACAGCGAGCGCGAACGCCTTGGATAGTTCCGCGACTGCCTTGATGAAGGCATCCTTTCCGTCCTCCTGCTGAACGATGTGCTCCTCGGCCAGCGGCGCGAAGCGAAGCTTCTCCTGCTGTGTTCCTTTGAGGTACGGCGTGTAGTCAAAGCCGCCGAAGAGGTCCCGGCAGATCTCGAGCTTCTCCTGCATGATCGCGACGGCCTCTTTTTGATCGTATTTGATCTCGCCCCGTCCGCCGCCTTCGGAGTAGTTGGCAAGGGCCTTGCGGAGAGCGTCGGCCAAACCGATGTAATCCACGATGAGTCCACCGGGCTTGTCGCGAAACACCCGGTTCACCCGCGCGATTGCCTGCATCAGTGTGTGGCCCTTCATCGGTTTGTCGACGTACATCGTGTGCAGGCACGGCGCGTCGAAGCCGGTGAGCCACATGTCACGCACAATCGCGATCTTGAAGGGATCGTCCGGATTCTTGAACCGTTCCGCCAGGCGGTCACGGCGCTCCTTGCTGCGAATGTGAATCTGCCAGTCCGTGGGATCAGATGCCGAGCCAGAGATCACGACCTTGACGACGCCCTTTTCATCGTCCTCATTGTGCCATTCGGGGTGATCTCGGATGATCTCGTTGTAGACCTCGACACAGATTCGCCGGCTCATGCAGACGATCAGCGCTTTGCCCTCCATCGCCGACAGCCGCTCATCGAAATGGGAAAGCAGATCATCGACCACGAGCGTCAAGCGCTTGGGCGTCCCAACGATCTCCTCGAGCTGCGCCCACTTCGGCTTCAACCGCTCAACCCGCTCGACCTCTTCGCCTTCGGTCACCTCTTCCAGTTCCTCATCAATCCGAGGAAGGAGGCTCTCGGGTAGATCGAGGTTCGCGATGCGGCTTTCGTAGTAGATCGGCACCGTTGCCTTGTCCCGAACGGCTTGCTGGATGTCGTACGTGCTGATCGTGTTTCCGAACACCGCGAAGGTATTGCGGTCGGACAACTCAATCGGCGTGCCCGTGAACCCGATGAACGTGGCGTTTGGAAGCGCATCGCGGATGTGTCTTGCGAATCCCGTGATGAACTCGTATTGGCTCCGGTGTGCCTCGTCCGCGATCACCACAATGTTGTCGCGATCCGAGAGGAGGGGGTGCGTATCGCCCTTCTCCTCGGGGAAGAATTTCTGGATCGTGGTGAACACAACCCCGCCTGAGGCAACACGCAGCTTGTTTCGCAGATCCACTCGGCTTTCGGCCTGTACCGGCGCTTGGCGAAGGAGCTCAGAACAGCGCGAAAACGTTCCGAAGAGCTGATTGTCGAGGTCGTTGCGGTCGGTGATCACGACGATCGTTGGATTCCTCATCTCCGGATGAAGCACGAGCTTCCCCGCAAAGAAGACCATCGTCAGGCTCTTGCCTGCACCCTGCGTGTGCCACACGACGCCGCCCTTCTTTTCTCCTTCCGGTTTCGAGGCTTCGACAACCGACTGCACGGCGCGGCGAGTCGCATGGAATTGGTGATACGCAGCGACCTTCTTCGCGATCACATCGCGGTCGTCCTCGAAGACAACGAAGTGGCGGATGAGTTCGAGGAATCGCTGCTTGTCGAACACGCCCTTGATCAGCGTCTCCAGTTCGAGGTCGGTTGAAGCCGCGAGCTTGTCCCCCTCGATTGTCTTCCAGGATAGAAACCACTCGCGGGGCGACGTGATCGAACCCAGACGTGCCTCGCGGCCATCGGAGATGACAAGCAGCTCGTTCGCCGTAAAAAGGGACGGGATCTCGGCCTTGTACGTCTCGAACTGCTTGCGCGCCGTCTCGATCGTGGCGTTCTCGTCCACAGGATTCTTCAGTTCGATCACGGCGAGAGGCAGGCCATTGACGAACACGACGATGTCCGGCCGTCGATTGTGCTGCCCCTCGACCACCGTGAGCTGATTGACTACGAGCCAGTCGTTGGCCTCTGGACGGTCGAAGTCGATCAACTTGACCTGTTCTCCGCGTACGCGGCCATCGTCGGTAACCTCGACCGTGACACCGTCGGTGAGCATCTTGTGGAAGGCACGGTTTCGAAGGATGAAAGAAGGCGAGTCAATGTGCAGGACTTTACGCAGAGCTTCTTCCTTCGCTGCGGTTGGCAGATCCGGGTTCAGCGAATCGAGCGCGGATTCCAGACGTCCGCGAAGGATCACATCGGAGTAGCTGGCGCGCTCAGAGGCTGGCTCATCCGGCGCGTGAAGTTACCCCGACTTCGCGGATAGTGTAGCGCTTGACATCTATGGCATTCC
>CAZOUO010000150.1:0-6033 GCA_964582975.1 uncultured Thermotogae bacterium
GTTGAGTCCTTAGAGGTCAACCACCAGGCGGTAACAGAGGTCGGCGGAGGAAGCGAGGTCGGTCTGCTGGTAACGGTTCCTGAAACGGGAGGAGAGGAGTGGCCTGCCAACATCCCACGTGAGGGAAACGCCGTCTTCAAAATCCGAGAAGGATAGTCCTACCTACTTGCAAGTGATCCGGTTCTTTCCAGAGGCCTTGCTCTCATAGAGAAGATTGTCGACGCGTTCAGTGAGGGAGTGCGAATCATCATTCTTTCGACACACCGTAGCACCAATGGATGCCGTGATCCGCATGATCGAGTGGTTTATTCTTACATGAGTAGCGGCGATGTGCTTGCGAATTCGTTCAGCCAGTGCGGGAAGTCCAGATCCGTCGGTGAACGGTGCAATCACCATGAACTCCTCACCACCCCATCGGCCTGGGATGTCAGCCGCCCGGACACTACTTCTCAAAGATCCAGCGACCGCTCTCAAGACCCGGTCTCCGGTGGGGTGACCGTAACGATCATTGATCTGCTTGAAATCGTCTAAGTCGGCGAGCAGAACGCTGAATGGAACCTTGTAACGGCGAAACGCCGAAAGCTGTTGGTCTATGGCAAAGTCGATTGCACAACGGTTCAGAAGTTGTGTTAAGTAATCGCGGAAAGCCATCTGTTCCAATCGGCGCAGGTAGGGAAACGGAGGGCTATCCGGCGCTTTCTCACTAAGTGAAGGCGTGATCAAACTAGATACGAACGGTCTCACTGTGTTGATGATAGTCTTGTCGATCTCCGATGGCATGTTGGATCCCCTGACTAGAGAATAGGGGTAGCAGAATCCGAAAAGGAGACGATCGGGCGGCGCAGGGCAGACATTTGTCTGGTTGTTTGGATGGTGTTATTGGCAGAGCATCACCACAACATCGAGTCCTTTCGTTGTGTTTGGTCTGCACCCGATACCGCCTCGGCAAGAGGTCACAAATCGCGTCTTCGCAGTCGATCATCCCTAAGGATAAAGGGCACACCCCCGGGCTTGGGGACAAGGACGGCCCCGCTTGCAGGACCTAATCCTCTGCTTCATCAAGGGCGTCTTCCAGATTATCTGTTAGATCTCCTAGCTGGTCGAGCAGAGACTCAAGCTCGTCTTGTAGGCGGGCCAGCTGCTCTGCAAGGGGACGCACCTTTTCAATCAGGTCCTTCTTGGATACGAAAGCCATCTGCACCTCCTTTGGAAAATGAGAGATACTTTGTATTTTAGCCCAGTCCTTTTCTGGGGGGAAGGGGTGCTTGTCCTCTTACCGTTCTGTCGTGATCTCAATGCTGTGAGCAGCGGATGAAGGAAGGTAAAGTTACTGTCTAAATGACAAGGCATTTGACTCCTGGACTCGAAAAAGTATGAAAAAAAGGAATTTAGTAGGCAGAAGCAGAAAAATGTAGTACAAACTTGTCTTTTGAGGCAGTTGCTTCAATGATCTTCGCGTCGTTTACGTCGTTCTTCTGCTAAGGGCAAGGTTACGGTGAACGTGCTTCCTTTTCCGATCTGAGATTCCACGCGGATGGTTCCATGATGGGCTTCCACGAGCCTCTTTGCGATCGGCAAGCCCAGGCCTATTCCCTGGGGTCGTTTTCCCAACGACGCGCGCTGTACTTGGTAAAACTCATCGAAGATGAGCGGGACATCTCGTGCCAGGATGCCCCGTCCTTGGTCGGTGATTTTGACCACCACCTGATCAGCGTTACGTTGCGCCTTGATGTTCGCCGTTCCGGAGTCGGAGAACTTGAGGGCATTGGATATGAGATTGGAAAAGACCTGAGCCAGTTCGGCACGGTCCCCATCGACTATCAATCCGTTCTCAAGGTCCGTTTTCAGTTGCAGCCCGTTTTCTCGCGCAGTGAGTTGGTACATCTCGTTGATGTCCGCCAGTAGCTCTTCAAGAGGGAACCTGCTGCGTTCCAACTGTCGTGTTCTTGCCTCGATCTTTTCGCGGTTGAGAAATGCATCGACTAGCCCGGTCAGCCGCTCGCTGTTACGCATGATGCCGTCCAGAATCTCCCGCTGCCTCGGGGAGATGGGACCAAAATGGCCGGCGCGCAGGAGGTCCGCGTAACCCTTGATCGACGTCAACGGCGTGTTCAGCTCGTGGGATACGACCGTGATCGCTCGCTTCTGCGTTTCGTTCAACCTCTTGAGCTTCTCTTCCGCCTTTTTGCGTTCGGTGACGTCGACGAACGAACCCATCATGCAGACGGGTTGACCCGTATGGTTTGTAACCATGTTCGTCGATAACTGGACGACGAACTGGGAGCCATCCTTCTTCTTGGCCATCAGCTCGCCAAACCAGGCCTTCCCTTGGCGCAATGCCCCCACTATTTCTGCGGCTCTTCTTCTCGATTGCCAGAATTCCAGAATAGATCTACCTATGACCTCTTCATAATCATTGTATTGCCACAGTTTCAGGAAGGCCGGATTAACGTACGTCAGTGTGCCATCCAAATTGGCGAGAGCGATTGCATTGATAGAGGAGGTCACGGCACTATCCTTTATCCGTAGCTCTGCTTCTGCCGTCTTCTGCTCGGTGATGTCGCGACCGAGTGAGATGGCCCCGACGAAATGGCCCTCCTTATCGATGAGATTACGTGAATTGAATGAGACGATTCGAGTCTGGCCGCTCTTGGTACGTATAGTCCTTTCTCGGCTCTTCGTCCCACCGTCTCCCCTGAGAAAACCGGTTACCTCCTCTCTCACTCTCCTGCGATATGGTTCATCCGGGTACAGCCACTCCCAAATCTTGCTCTGACCGACGGCCTCCTTGCGCGAATAGCCGCTGATCCTCTCTGCTGCCTTATTCCACAGCGTGACGTTGGCGTCTTCGTCAAGGACACTCAACCACACGTCTGCGTTGTCAATAATGCTTTCGAGATACTGACTGAGCTGCCTAATCTCTTCCTCTGCGCGAGCGCGCTCGGCGATCTCAGACCGCAAGGTTTCGTTTGTTTGTAGCAGTTGCCTTGTCCTTTTCTGGACCTGTGTTTCCAGTTCATCGTGTGCTCTCTGTAATGCCTCCACCGCCTGCTTGCGCTCGGTGATGTCCTCTGCCGTTCCTTCGTAATAGAGAATGTTCCCGGCTTCATCGCGAACCGTTCTTGCGCTTTCGCGAATGAACAGAGAAGTTCCGTCCCGTTTTGTCCAAGCGGACTCTAGACCCACTACCTGGCCCTCCTGTTCCATCCTCGCGACGAAGGAGGAACGAGGATATGCGGGCTCAAATCCCGTCAGCATCAGGTCTCGCTCGGCAAGCTCATCAAAGGAGGAGTATCCGAGCATGTGCACAAGTGCAGGATTTGCCATGAGAATCCGTCCCTGCGGCGTGGTTCGGTAGACGCCGATGGCAAGACCATCAAAGAGCATTCTGAAGCGCTCTTCACTCTCCCTCAGGGCCTCTTCTACATCCTTGCGGGCGGCGATCTCCTGCTGAGCTTCCTTGTACAGGCGTGCGTTCTCGATTGCGATGCCCGCCTGGTTGGCGATAGCAGTGAGGAAGCCTTGATCCTCTTCATCAAAGGTATAGGGCTGGAAGCTTTGCACCGAGATGACCCCAGTGACCTTTTCTCTGCACATAATAGGTACACCGAGGTAGGAGAGCTTAGATGGTGGCTCCCCTAGCACTCGCGGTTCGACAGGTGGGCGTTCCTCGGCCAGGTTGCGAATCAGAAGGGGTTTTTTTGACCGGATGATCCATCCGGTTAACCCCATTTCCCCCAATTTCCTGCTGAACTTACCAAAGGATTCGCCCTTTTCCACGAAGATTTCAAAATTCATCTGCGCCTTCTGTTCATCGTATAGAGCGATGTAGAATGTGTCGGGCGTCATCAGCTGGCTGGTTTGCTCATGAATCAGATTTAGGACCTCGTTGAGATCCAACGTAGAAGCAGTGAGAAAGCCTATCCTATTAAGGATAGCCATCCTCTCAGCCCTTTTCTTAGCTTCGGCATAGAGTCCAGCGTTTTCGATGGCGATGGCAAGCTGACTGGCCAACGTCTCCAAAACGAAGATATCATCTTTGTTGAAGGCATTGAGCACGTTGCTTTGTACATCTAGAACCCCTATGATTCGCTCATCCATTCTTATTGGCACAGTCAATTCAGCTTGCGTCTTCGGCAGCGACTCATCAGGAAGGTAACGGGACTCCTGGGAGATATCGTTGGCCAAGATGGTCTGGCCGTTCTTGGCTACCCACCCGATCAGTCCTTCTTGTCCGGCCTTGTACCGCAGATTCTGCTCCTTCCACAGTCTTCCCACTGCAGGATTGCTACTGGTTCTGAAGACAGCGTAGCCTTGGTCAACCAAGAAGATATCGACGTGGTAGTACCCGAAGTTCTTTTGGATGGCGCCAACGACGTAGGAAAGGAGCTCATCAAGATTGAGAATGGAGGAGACCCTTCGACTAACCTCACCGATGGTTTGCAGCTGGATGGCCCGTCGCCTCACTGCCTCCTCGGCCTGCTTTTGTTCGGTAATGTCAAGGACAAGCGCTAAGGATCCAACGGGATTGCCGTTTTCATCCCTCAGGCTTCGTGACCGCCAAGAGATGGTTTTGATTTGACCGTCTTTACAGCGGATTCTCGTTTCCATAACCGTAGCATCTGTGCCACCTTTGAGGAGGGACAATTCTTGCTTGAGAACTTCTTGGCGATACGCCTCATCCGGGTAAAGAAGTCGTTCCCAGGTTCGTCCCAGCGCCATCACCTCTTCGCGCGAGTAGCCGCTAATCTTTTCTGCAGCTTCATTCCAAATTAGGACCTTGCCTTCTTTATCCTGCGCATTGAACCACACGTTGGCATCGTCAATGATGGTTCCTAGATTTCGGCCAAGTTGGCGGGCTGCCTCTTGCTGCTGATCGCTGTCTTTGCCACCATTCCCGGGTTGGAACATTGGCTTTTCCCTTTTCCTCATCTCATAATCCTCCAGGGCTCTACGCTCAATGAATCTACTTCATTGGCGTGGGAAGATCAAGCTTCGTACCCCTCAACCAAGTTGATACTTTGTTGTGGGAAGAAATGCAAAACTCTTCTCTTGATGTGGCTTCAGGACGGATGATCGCCCAGCGACTTGTAGCTGCTAGCGCTTGTAGGCTGATTCGCCAACCAGGATGGTCCAGATAATCAGCCAGTTTTCCATTCCGGGTAGGCACAAATAAGAATGTCTTCACCAATCCGCTCCACATCGATATTTCGCAGTTGGGTAGCATTCGAGATGCTTTTCACTCCGGTTCCTCCCACTGCGGGAACAGCATTCCGCCCACCGAGCAGCATCGGGGCAACGAAGAACGACACTTTGTCCACCAATTCTGCCTCAAGAAACGAGGCGACGGTTTCTCCTCCGCCTTCCACGAGCACCGAATCGATCTCGGTTTCGCCCAGGCGGGTCATGAGAGCTTGAAGATCAACATTCCCTTTCTCATCGGGAAAGCGCCACACCTCCACACCGAGAGCGAGAAGTTCTGTCTCCTTTTCCTTCGTCATAGCTGCAGTCGCGACGATCGTCCTGCCCGCTTTGTGGAGGAGTCCTGCTGTAAGGGGAATCTTTCCCTCTCCGTCTAAGACGATTCGAATCGGATCCCTTCCGCGGACGTGGCGTACGGTTAGCTGCGGGTCATCAGAGAGGACTGTTCCCACTCCCACCAACACAGCAGAGAACTTTCGTCGGAGCTTGTGGGCTGCGATTCTGGATCTCTCGCCCGAGATCCATCTTGACTCTCCTGTTTGGGTGGCGATCTTTCCGTCGAGGCTCATTGCTAACTTGATCTGCACAAATGGAAGTCGCGTAGCGATAAACTTGAAGAAGATCTCGTTTATTCGCTGCGCCTCCGCTGCTAGCACCCCTTCTTTGATCGCAATCCCGGCCTCCTGAAGACGGGCGATTCCTTTTCCGTTCACTAGCGGATTGGGATCCCGACAAGCCACGACAACCCGGACGATTCCTGCATCGCTTATCTGTTGCGTGCAAGGAGGGGTCTTCCCGCGGTAGCAACACGGCTCAAGCGATACATACAAC
>CAZOUO010000151.1:0-5972 GCA_964582975.1 uncultured Thermotogae bacterium
CGTAGGTCTTTCCCTTCTCAAGGGCCGGAATAGGTATTTCCTTGATGCCAAAGATGATGGGGCAAGGAGCGAGGCTATCCGATACCGTGATCCCGGCCTGGCGGTACTCTGCATCGGCGAACACCCGCTTGGTTGAGGACTGGGCTATGATTTCGATGTCATGCCGCTGAGTAAGCTCTTTCGCATCTTGTGGAATCAAGGGAACGCGTCGCTCCCATTTGTACATGTTCTCCCGCCGTATGCCTATTTGGCAACCCATGTTCGTCCCCTTGCCTCTATCGTCCTACCTTCTGCAAACGATCTCTAAAAGCTGTATTTGGCACGGTGAGTATACCAAAACCCTTGAGACGAGTCCTGCTCGCAGCTGAGGGGACATGCTGGCAGGTATGAGGTGTTGCCAAAAGTTGTCGAGATGTTTTCCCGCTTGACTTTTGAGCCACAATGTCCTATAGTAAAGATATGAGTATGTTTTTCATTCAAAAACCTGACAGGAATTTGAATCGTGTGAGCAGTTATTGTTGTCTAAGCGGCTTGACGGCGGTGCGCATCCTGCAGAGAATTTCGGGAAACTGGGAGGGGAAAGCGAGCTTAATCGTTGTTGGAGTTGGCTTAAGCCTGGTAGTGCAGTCACTGGCGGCCTCTTCAGGTGACGTGGTGATCAACGAGGTCGCTTGGATGGGCAACGGTGCCAGTGCCAACGACGAGTGGATCGAACTTTACAATACCACCGATCAAGCTATCGATTTCACGAATTGGACGTTGGAGGCTGCCGATGACACACCTGTCATCACGCTCTCTGGCACGCTCCCGGCCCATGGTTACTTCTTGCTAGAACGTTCCGATGATAACACTGTTAAAGACATTGCCGCAGATCAAATCTATACCGGTGCCCTCTCCAACAACGGTGAAATATTGTTCTTGAAAGATCCCTCCGAGAATATCATCGATACCGCCAACGGCGACAGTGGCAGTTGGCCTGCAGGTGCGAACCCATCGGGGAACCCTGCAGGTCGAGCGACAATGGAGCGCATTGATCCACTCACACCTGACTCAGATGCAAATTGGGGCATCAACAATGGGATCTTCCGTAACGGCATAGATGCAAATGGCGGTTTCATCAACGGAACACCTAAGAACCGCAATTCCGTGACGAACCATTCCCCTTCTGCCAACGCTGGCCCTGATCAGACAGTCAAAGTTGGAGATACAGTGCAACTCGACGGCTCTGGCTCCAGCGATCCCGATAATGATCCGCTTGGCTACAGCTGGTCCTTTCTCTCTAAGCCCACTGGGAGCAACACCACGCTGTCAGGGCAAGACACCGCAACTCCCACCTTCGTTCCCGACGTTGTTGGCGATTACGGTCTTAAAGTTGCAGTGGACGACGGTCGTGGAGGAAGCAATTCTGACCAGGTAAGAATAACCGCCAATGCCCCACCAACTGTAGACTTCACGTATTTCCCTGAGGCCCCAACTACATGGGACGCAGTTCAGTTCACCGATCAATCGAACGATACAGATGGTATCGTCATCGCTTGGCTGTGGAGCTTTGGCGATGGGAACACCTCGATTGAGAAAAACCCGATGCATCAATACCAGATTCCAAAGACGTATCGAGTCACTCTCGAGGTGACCGATAATGATGGCCTGAGAGATTCGATATTCAAGGATGTAGCAATTTCCCTTGGCCCAGGGGATGTGGATGGGAGCGGTACATTGGATGTGCTTGATGTGCGGATTGTGCTTCAAGCTGCGCTTGGGCTGATCACACTTACACTGGATCAGATGCTTCAGGCCGACGTGGACGGCGACGGCCAACTGACAAGGGCCGACGCGGAACGCCTCGCGGCTCACATCGTGGGGATTGGAGACTGACAAATGAATCTTTGTGATTTGGAGACTGTTGCACAGACTCCCTACCCTTCTGAAGCAGAAGCTCTCCGTAGAGTACGCAGAGGATCATATGGACTGTTCGATCTGGAGCGGTCTTTGCGCCCGCTGTGGAGAAAAGACTAATACTTAGGAGTTGGGCTAGAGCGTTGCCTGTACAATAGCAGTGCCCACAGACTTTCGTCTAGTGGGCACTGCTAGCAATCATCTACAACTTGAGCCCAAAGGGCTCTTGGTCAAGCGGGCGCGCTCTAGCCCTTGCCTTCTTCCCGCTTGAGGTACTGAAGGATGGCATCGACGACCAAATAGTTGATCGAGCGATCGCGCTTTTCGGAGAGCTTGATCAGGCGCTCGACAGGCCGCTCTTCCATCTTCTTCTGTGGGATGTAGATGGAAAGCTTATCGAGGATCTCCTTCTTTGCCATGGAAGTTCACCCCCCTTCTTCATCAAGGAACTTGTTTGTCGTCTTCTCAAGTGATTCTCACTGAATTGACCCAGTTTCATAGCATAGCAAGATATCCAGCCTATTCCATGCCAGGAACCTGAAAATTTCATGGAAGAAACATGGAAAAGAAGATCCTCGTTCGTGTTCAGCCTAGTATGACTCGCTGGGCTATCACCTGAAGTAAAGATGGAATACGCTTTGTATTAGACTTACATACTCCTGTAATTGTAATTCACAAGCGAACATCCAAGCACTTGTTCCCGAGCAGGCGGTGCAGTAAGATGATAATGAATTTTGAAGTTTTGTCTTAAGTGTTGGGATGTAGAAGGCAGATTAGTATATTAAGGAGGCTTCATGGTGACAAGAACGCGGCAGGCTGTGGTAAGCTTGCTGGTGGTGGGTCTGGGTATCGGCCTTACTGCCTGCATGGGCGGCTGGTTCACCCCGCAGCAGATTGCGACGCTCATCATCGGCGATCCAGTGGCGGTTGGGGGGGAATGGGAAGTGATTCTCTCGGTCGCCAACATGCCACATCAAGGTCTGGCCTCGATGGCCGTGGACGTCGATGGGATGACTTATAACAACGCCAAGATTTCCAACATCGTGGCGACAGGCCTAAATGGGTTTATAGTGCTCGCTAGTGAGTTCAGCGATGCCACCAGTAAGGGCCGCTTTGTTATTGCTAATGCCGCCACAGGAGTTGTCGGCGGCATGATTCTCAAGCTCACCTTCGATGCCAACGCCGCTGTGACGTCCGCTGATCTTGGGAATGCAAGGTTTGACAAAAGCAAGGTCACGTTGGGGAGTGCACTGAACACGCTCATCACGACCTGGACCTTGGGAACCGGCAAGAAGTACTACGCCAAATGAGGGAGGTCCGATCAAAATGCGCGTACTGATAGCAATAATCCTTGTGGTAGGCTTCGTCGGTCTCGGCGTCTTTGCCGGTCCCTTGTTTGGCAGCTGGACAAACGAGATGGTGTTTACCGTACAAACGAGCACGGAGAGGTTGTTCCGGTATTCGTGCGACTCCATCTTCACCCTCAACTACGCGTTCTGTGGCTTTGTCGGCACGAGCTTTTCGGAATTCTACCTGCCGGGGTTCATTTGGCAGGGGTTTGGCTTAAGCGGCAGCTTGGGTGCCTTTGATATTCAGGGCGATGTGTTGTTTGGTCCCTCCACAGCGGACTTCCTCTACGCCCAGGAGATCGCCACCATGAGCATCGCCGGTGTGGAGCTCGGCTGGTACTGGGCGATGTTGGACGATGCCGTGCTCGGTGGGCCGGCAGACGGCAGCGCCCTGCGCCTGGCCGGAAGTTTCGCTGGCTGTGATATCGTCAGCATCACCGAGTTTCAGGCACGCATCAAGGACGAGGATTTTGATGGGATCACCATCGTCCATTCCGCAACCGGGCTTTCCCGAAGCTACGATACCTTCCGCATCTCCACCCCCCGAACTGGCTCTCGCTGCAACGGGTGGAGCGGTGAGAAGCTGACGCTCAGTGGGTTGACGCTTGTCTGCATCGACAATCTCACGACAACAGTGTATTTCACGTGCGTTTCTGGATTTGAGTGGGTCAGATTCGAGGTAGAGGAGATCTGCACTGGGCTTTCTTGGCTGTCGCTTGACTCGGAGCTGACGTTCCACATTCAGACCAAGAGTATTGTCGTTGCGCCCAGCCTCCTTCTTGGAGAGTGTGCATGTATCGATACCTATGTGGAGGTTCGCACCGGTGCACCCGATGACGCGCTGTACGGCGCCCTCACCTCGATCACCGGGATCAGTCTGTACGGGGTTGGACTGACCTACACCAGGCAAGGAGTCACGTTCAAGGCGCTGACTGTGTTTGATACCGGCCGCTACGTGATCACCACACCGGAGTATGGGTCGGTGATTGCGTCGATTGCCAACGTGGTTAGCAAGGGGTATGACTACTACCCCGACTATTGGGAGCTGTATTCGATCGAAGTGACCCAAGACGGCTGCTGTGGTAGGCTGACCAGTTTCCTTGCCAACACCTACTTTGGCGAGAACCCAACTAGCATCTTTGACTGGGACATGACGCACGTTGAGGCCAAGTACGCGGTCAGCTCAACACTTTTCCTCACCACGCTGATCGAACTCGACAACGACGGCCTCGATCACTTCGGATTCGGATTTGAGATAGGCTGGTAGCCGGGTAGAAAGAGCGTACGCTTGCGAATTCGCCTAGCCACAAGTGCTCAATCCTCAACCAACTTTTGCTGTCCCAAGTACTGGGGTATGTCCATTATATCGTCAATCGGGGCGATGAAACTGTACGGAAAACTCAATTGGGACTATGACACCGAATGTAGAACTTTTGTCTTGACATGCTCCTGGGACTGAAAATTTCCTGATGAAAGTTGTTTTGGCTTCATTCGCCGCGCTGGCCAAGTCTTCGGAGAGTGGAGCCTGGGGGGAATGTAGAACGCGTCCATTAACTGTCTCGTGGTAATGCTAGTCGATGCGCCGCACTCCACGCCAGCTGTCATATTCGCTTTCCCGCAGGTGCCAACTGCTTGGTTGGTGTATGTGCGATAGAAACCGCGCCACATTTCTTGGAGCATCGCATCTCCTGTAGACTCAGTGAATCTCAGAGAAAGAGGGGGAGGATGAACAACCACAACGAACGCTCCTTGTGCGTGGCGCTTCTAGCCGTCGCAATCTCGCTTTCCTCACTTGGATTGTCTGTGTAGACTTCGCTGGAGCAGGCAGCGTTCAATGAGAAGCAGATAGAACACAATCATCTCTCGTTGTCCCCGATCCTCAGCTTCGAGCGAGTCCTCGTGCCAGATCCATCGCATCCTTTCATCGGTCTGTATCTGCACAACGCCGGTGAGGGAGTCGCCAAAGACTTCACCATGACCGTACGCGTGCGAGCACTGGACGAGCTTGGCATATCGACCACGCAGCCGGAACAGCAAGATCCGATGTTTGGCTTGCGTGAGTGACTGAAGGAGATTCACCCAGAAGCGCCGCGGATGATTGCTCGAGGCGGAGTGCCAGGCGCGCTGCCGGCGCGTAGCACGCTTTTCATGCTCGGCATACGAGCTGGGGATTTCGATGAGGACTGGGTGACAGCGTTTCAGCGGCTCATGTCACATGTTGGGATCAGTATCAGCTATCGATCCCTGTATGAGGACGAGTTCGATCAAGACTTCGCTTTTACAGCGTTGTAGATCGCAGTTGTAGCACTACAGCCACGGGAGGCAATTGCCTATTGGGGACATGAGATGCCGATACACGAATCCGGAAAACGCCAACAGAACAGCATGACAGGCCGTTTGGAGCCTGCGAGATTCGAACCCCTCTGTCTGACTGATGCAACAGAAGATCGCTTTCGTTGCGGAACCACATCTAGAAGCTTACCCAACACCGGTGGGATAGTGTTCAGTCTCTCACGCCTGCTTCTCCAGGACCACAACATCCAACAACGACTTCCTCATCCCGAGCTTGATGAGTTTATTTAGACTTCTCAAACAGCCACCGCCAAGCTCTTGAAATTGCGTACCAAACCAGAACAATTAAAAAGGAGATACTTATGAAGATTCTCCTCATTCAGCCAGCGCTGACCAAAGAGTTTGACTGGGCGGAGAGCAGCCATAGACAGTTGC
>CAZOUO010000152.1:0-5887 GCA_964582975.1 uncultured Thermotogae bacterium
CATCTATCGCTGCTTGGTGAACCTCATCAGCAATGCTTTGGATGCTTGTCCTTTGAGCGAGGGAGCGGTCTGCGTCTCCACGAGAAGAACCAGAGAAAGCGAGCTCTGCGTCAGCGTTTCCGATAACGGCGGGGGCATTGATGAAGAGGCAAAAGCAGCGATTTTCGAACTATTCCAAACTTCGAAACCAGGCAAGGGAGCGGGCATCGGGCTACCCACAGTGGCCGCCATCGTTAACAAGTACAACGGACGCGTGGAAATAGACACCACACTCGGTCGAGGAACAACGTTTAGGATCTTCTTCCGGGAAGACGTCGCGGTGGTATAGAATAGAGCGATCGTTCTAGGAGGAGATCAAAGAGGCTCCTTTCTCATCTAGCCGCCTCCACGGGTGGAGAGGTATCCGTCATTTGCACTTTGCAGCGCGGTTTTCCCTATCGATGGGTTGTCGTTCCCACAGGGCCTTTGTATACTATCAGCAGGCATGTTCAGGCCATCACGGGCCACCCAGCCAAACGGGGTGGCCCATCGCTTTTTAAGGAGGGTGTGATGTGGGAAAAGATTCCGGTTGTCGGAGCGTACTTTGCGGTGCTTCTGGGGATTGGCTTTCTGGCGAGGCGCAAAGCACGACAGACCACCGACGATTACTTCGTTGCCTCGCGCACCCTGCCGCCTTATGTGCTGTTCTTTACCATGGCGGCGACCAACTTCAGCGCGTTCACTGTCTTTGGCTGCTCTGGAGCTGGGTGGCGGATCGGGTATGCGTTCTACCCAATCATGGCCTTCGGAACCGGCTTCATGGCGCTGTCGTTCTACTTCATCGGCCGACCTGTTTGGAGGCTGGGAAAAGAAAAGGGGCTCCTCACCCCCCCAGAGCTTGTCTTTGACCGTTTTGGCAGCCCGGCGCTTCGCCTGCTGTTCCTCGGGGTGATGGCCGCGTTTACCCTGCCTTATCTCGCGATGCAGCCGATGGCGGCCGGCTATGCTCTGGAGGAGCTTCTCGGGATTCCCTACCTCGCCGGGGCTGGTCTCATCACGGGCGTGATGCTCCTCTACACCCTCTTCGGCGGCATGCGCGGGGTAGCGTGGACCGACGTGTTCCAGGGCGGGATGCTGCTCGTGTTGCTCATAGTTGCTCTGGGGATCGTCGCCACCTCCTTGGGCGGCCTGTCGGTTGCCAACCAGAACGCGGCTTCTCAGTGGCCGGCTTTCTTCTCTCGGCCGGGCATGGGGGGAGCGTTTCCTGCGGGAATATGGCTAGGATACATGCTGCTTTGGCTGTTCGCCGATCCCATGTTTCCACAACTGTTCCAACGTTTCTATGCCGCCCGTGGCCAACGTGCTCTCAATACCACCATGATCATGTATCCTCTGATCACCGGCGTCCTGTTCCTCCTCCCTGTGTCGATCGGAGTGCTCGGACGGCTCGCCTACCCGGAGCTTCCGGTGGGGGAGGCGTCGGACCGCATCCTTCCGTTGTTGCTCGGCCGATTTGCACCGGCGCCTCTCGAAGCATTGGTCCTAACAGCCGCCCTAGCCGCCTTGATGTCCACCCTCGACTCCCAGCTTCTCACCCTGTCGTCCATGCTGACGCAAGATCTGGTCAAGCCGATCGCGGCACGCATCGGCGTCCCGAGACCGAGACTCGCGCCTAAGAAGGCTTCCCCGAAACAGGGCTCTCCTTGGATGGGAAAAGTGTTCGTCGCCGGGCTGGCCTTGGCCGGCTTCGGGATTGCCGCGCGGCCACCGGGGACGTTCCTTGATATCGCGACCGAAGCGTTCACCGGCCTTGCTGTTCTCTTTCCAACGGTCGTTGCCACGTTGTACTGGAAACGAGCCACGGCAACAGGAGCCATCGCCTCGATTCTCGTCGGGGAAGGCATGGTCGCTGCGTATCACTTTCAAGCCATCCCCAAGTGGGGAACCCTGCCGGTGATCCCGGCCGTGGTCACGGCCAGCCTTGTGCTGGTGATCGTGAGTCTTCTTACCCGAGCCCGGAGGCCGGAAACTAAGACAAGCGTTCAACTCGAAGGGGCTCAGGAGGAGGTCGTCCGTCCGACTGCAAGCGATCGCCGTGGGCGCGTACGGCGATGGGGATGGCCATTGTTTTTCGTCCTACTGTTCGTTTTGGGAAACGACTTCTGGGCGTGGAACGATGGTCGAGTTTGTCCGCTTGGTTTCCCCTGGTGGGTGTGGTATTACCTCGGCCTGTGCGGTCTGTTGGCTGTTGCTTTTTGGAGGTTCTCCCGGAGCCGGTCGGCACTCGGCCCGATCGAACCGCAATATAGGGAACGTTTTTAAGTGGAGAGCAAATGCCGTCCGAGTTCCTCGGGCTCGGAAACTGGGATTGCACCAGCTTGCAAAAGCTCGTGGATCAAACTCGTCGCCTCCCCCTTGGTGTAGTCACGTTTCTCGATCTCCTCTGGCTTGAGAATATAGACATCAACACGCGATGCTACCTCTACGGCCGCTCTCAAGTTCAGTAGATTTCCAGGACCAAACGGCGTCTCACAGATGATTATGCCCCTGCATGCCTGCATCGCCTCAAGGTTCCTTTCGTACGCGGCTTTGGAGATCGGTGCAAATGGGGCATCCATGACGATCGCAAGCCCCAAGTGTTGTGCCACCTCGAAGTCGGAATCCAAAGAAGAAAGGACCCCCACACTCAGGGAGAAATTGTCGACAAGCGCGTGCATGACATCGGCCCCACTTCCCCCTCCACAGATTAGGTGAACCCGCTCCCGTTGATCTATCCTGAACCTTCGTGGCGGATGGGCGTTGATGTAGATGGAGTTTGTGAGCGGATTTCGGCCGACGATGACATCGGTGCGAAAGGCTTTTCTGATGTTGTCCTCGGTGAGTACATCCGCGGGCCGACCGACGGCTATCAGGTGTCCTTGATGCAGAATGGCAATTCGATCCGTATACTGCGCCGCCAAATTGAGGTCGTGAAGCGACATCAAGACGGACAGTCCACAAGCTGCCTGCTGTCGAACGATCTCCATGATCTGAATCTGGTAGTTGATGTCAAGATGCGTCGTCGGCTCATCCAGTAGGAGCGCTTGCGGCCCCTGTGCCAGCGCCGCAGCCAAAAAGACTCGCTGCCGCTCCCCACCAGAGAGTTCGCGGATGGAGCGATCAGCAAAAGCCGTCACATCGGCTAGCGCCATTGCTTCCCTGATCCGCCGTTGATCGATCTTGGTCTGGCGAGCGAATCGGCGCTGGTGGGGGTGGCGCCCCATCGCAACCACTTCTTCAACCGCAAAATCGAATCCCACCTCTCGTTCTTGTTCCAGTGCGGCCAGCCGCTGCGCGATCTGTTTGGGCGAAAGCAGATTTGCTCGCTTCGTGCCAAGACAAACCGTGCCCGCATCTGGAGTAAGGATCCCGGAGATGAGCTTAAGGAGCGTCGTTTTCCCAGAGCCGTTTGGGCCAACGATGGCTACAATCTCCCCGTCGCAGACCGTAAGATCGATCCGATCCAGGACGGGAGTCACGTCGTCATAGGAGAACCGTAGTCCACGTACCGTGATGTCCATTACATTCGTGCTCCCTTCGTCTTCAACAGATAAAGAAAGAACGGAGCGCCGAAAAAGGCGGTGATGATGCCTACTGGCAGTTCAGCAGGACTTACTACAACACGGGCCGCCGCGTCCGCCCAGACAAGGAAGATCGCACCGGCAAGGAAGGTCGCTGGAAGGAGAAACCGATGGTCTGGCCCGATGATCAATCGCATGATATGTGGAATGATCAGGCCGACGAAACCAATCGTGCCGGAAAAGGCAACTGCGGATGCCGTGAGCAGGGTCGCCACCCCCAGCAAGAGTCGCTTGGACTTCTCTGGGTCGATCCCCAAATGAAACGCCCCCTCCTCTCCCATTGCCAATGCGTTGAGATCGCGCGACAAGGAAAGGATCACCAGGGTGCAAACCAAGACGATCGGAGTCAGCACCCACAGCGACGGCCAATTCGCTCTCCCCAAGCCTCCCATGATCCAGAAGATGACGTCGGTGGCTCGCTCGCTACCCGAACTTAAGTAGATGATGAAGCTGGTCACTGCCGAGAACAAAGCCCCCACGGCGACGCCAGCGAGGATCAAGGTATACACTCCGGCTCTTCCTCTGCGTCCCTGGGCCAGACAGTAAACAATTCCCACAACCAGCGCCCCCCCGATGAAGGCACCCAAAGGGAGAAAGAAGATTCCACGCAGGTTAAGAAGGATAACTGCTGCTGCGCCCGTAGAGGCACCACTGGCAACACCGAGGACATATGGGCTAGCAAGCGGATTGCGAAACAAGCCTTGCATGGTGCCACCGGAAAGGGCCAACGCGCAACCGACTAACAGCCCCAATAAGACGCGAGGAAGACGGATCTGCGAAATGATCAAGTAGTGGGAGGACGTGGCATCCCCTCGACCTACAAGGGTGGAAAGTACCTCAGAAAGGGGAATGCGAACCGCACCGACAATCACCCCCATTCCAAGGGCGACCACTACCAAGAAAGCCAAAAGGACAAAAATCCACCTTCGAGACTGCCCGCTCCTTTTTTGCACTAGCCCTCGGGGTGAAGGAGCTCACTCATTGCCTTGAGGACCTCGGCCACCTTGGTGGAGGTAATATGACTGGCTTTGATCCCGTGGACGCGGTTATGCTTCGCGGCCGAGACGGCACTCAATAGCGGGTTGTCACCGATGTTCGCAACATGAGAGGGATCGGTGAAAATGACCTCCGGGTCGCTTGCAAGAATGGCCTCAAAACTCACTTGAGGAAAGCCTGCCACGTCGGCGAAGACGTTTTCGCCGCCAGCGCGGAGGATCAATTCGTGTTCGATCGTTCCACTGCCGCCAGCATAAGGCGGGCTATCCGGTGTCCCAGCATAGAGGAAGGCTGTCCTCACACGCAATGGTCCAAGAGCATCGCTCTCAATGCGGATGATCGCTTCTGCAATTTGGCCAATCAGCACCTCTGCCTCGCTGTTGAGACCGCTCGCTATCCCGACGGTCCGAATGGTCGTGAATAAATCGGGCAGACTCGTCAAAAGCGGGGTGGTCAGGACGGTGACCCCGGCCTTCTCCAGTGCAGGCCGCTCGCCGCCCCAGTCCGTGGCACCGAGGACAAGATCGGGCTCCAGAGACAGGATGACCTCCACGTTCGGGGCGAAGCTCGACCCCACAGTTGGAAGGTCGGCCACGGCCGTAGGGTTGTCCGGCGACTCGGCCACCCCGACCAACCGATCGAGACCACCAAGGTCGATGAGGATCTCCGTATACAGGGCCCCAATGGATATGATCCTCTCGGGTCGATTGGCAATCGTGATCTGGATTCCACGATCATCGACCACATGGCATGGGAACTCCTGCGCAACAGTAAAATAGCCAACAAATACCAACATCAGAAGAACGATTATCGACTTGCTGCCCGATTGCATGAACAAGAACACCTCCTTACCAATGCGGGATACTACATCCCGCATTGGTAATACCACAGTCTACCCTATCGCTCCCTGATAGTCAACCTGTTCGTGGCATTAGCACGCCAGTAGAAAAGGATCGTGGATGTCCTCTTGACGGAATGGATGCAGACCAAATCTTCCCCTCTTTGTTGGACGATCCTTTAGCTCAAATCCCTTAGTAAACGATGGCTATTCAGGAGAATGATTTCGTTAATCACCCGCCACAGGCCGGCTCCGGCCCGTTTTCGGTCTGGAGCACTAACAATGGCGAGCACATCGCCATCATCACCCATGGGGAAAGCCTCCTCAATTACGTGCTCATCGAGGGGGTTCTGGGTGCCGAGGCGCTCTTCCGCATGAGAAAAGTACCATTCTTCTCGCCCACAGCGCAACAGAATTAGCGCAGCCGCTCCTTCCCTGACCGCCTGGTCGCGGT
>CAZOUO010000153.1:0-5852 GCA_964582975.1 uncultured Thermotogae bacterium
CAAGCGAGCACCAAGAATGAATCAGCGGCCTCGGTTTCCTCTCTGTGATCCTCGTTTAGAAGCTTCTCCGTGGCGGAGAGTTTGCACAGCGAGCCGCCGTCGGGAGGCACTGCCCATCCTGTCACAGTGACGCCTTGTGCTCGCAGTCTTTCCGCCATGGCTCGTGTCTCCGGCTCGCCGCCGGATTTAGCCTTGGCTGCGCAGTTGCCACAACCCACCACCATCACTTTTTCTCCTTGTTCAAGGAAACTGAGAATCTCCTCGAGGGACTTCTGGATTGTCGCGTGCATATGCCCATCCTCCGCCGACCTGTTTTCCGAGTCTTCCGCCCTTGGTCGGCCTACGGGACGAGAGATGACGGATCGTCCTGCCAACAAGTAGTGTCGCTCCTCTCGTTACAGAGCGACATCACTGTCAGTAAACCATGATGATCTCGAATTGTCAACGGACGCGCGTTATTGAGCATACGCCAAGTTATTCTGGAACCTCAGAACAGCGCGGCGAAAAGAGCAAGTGGTCAGCCTTCCACACGCTGACTTTGAGAGTGTTCAAGCCAGCGAGAAGGTTACGAACCTAGAGGATGCCCGTTACCACAAGAAAGCTACCACATGCGTTCCAGGATCGACCCCTAGGCTCCAATACTGCAAAAACGCGTACAGGTTGGCATTCCAAACCGAAGTCTCGCTTGCTTCGTCATGACTGCGTGGCGAGCCTTCCGAGTTTGGGGTTGGTCTACGTACGGACACGAGCTACTCCAACGCAGGAGCTTGGAGCGCCTACCCTTAGCTCCCACGGAGGTGGCGCGGCTGCATGCTGTGGCATTAATGTCAAGAGATTGGTTAGACTGACTGAGCGGGGTAGATCAGGCTCCAAGAAGGGCAAGATCACCATTCAGGGGGAAATAGCAGTGATATCCGTTGACGCGGATCGTTGCACGGGTTGTGGCGTGTGTGTGGAGGTCTGCCCGACCGGTGCCATCAAGGTGGTGGATGGGGCGGCGCGGATAGAGAAGAGTCTATGCCGGGAGTGCGAAGCTTGCGTTTCTGCCTGTCCGACTGGCGCCATCTCGGCTGCGGGAGAGCCGATTGCGGCTGAAAGGCCAACACTGACTATGTATACTGTCCCTGGTCACGCTACCAAGGGTGGTTGGGGCAGGGCTCGGCGTGCCCGTCGCCAGCGGGGAAAACGCTGGTAGCTCGGCTGTTTTTCAGGGTTAGCCACAGAGGATAGCAAGGCATGGCAACTGACTTCGACCGCTTCGTGAAGGCGCTTCAGAGGCAGATTATCGAAGAGGCGCGGGCCGTCTATTCGGACAGGGTAATAAAGGAATTCACCAACCCAAAGAATGTGGGGCGGTTGGCCGAGCCCGATGCACACGCAACCGTACGAGGTTGGTGTGGCGACACAATGGAGATCTACCTACGGTTGGATGGGGAGAAGATCGAGGAAGCCAGCTTTGCGACCGACGGTTGCGGTCCGACGGTGGCCTGCGGGAGCGTGCTCACCACGATGGTGAAGGGTATGTCTCTGAAAAAGGCAGAGGGGATCAAACCGGAGCGGTTGATCGATGCTCTGGGCGGCTTGCCTGAGGAGAGCGTCCACTGCGCCGAATTGGTGGTGACAACGTTGCAGAAGGCGATCGCGAACCGGCCTCATGTCGAGGGCTGAGCTTCTGTATCGCTGTCCGTTTGATTTCATGCGTTTGGCAGGGCTGTGTCCTACCCCTGCTTCTCTATTACCAGCGTCTCGGGCATGGAGATCAGTAGAGGCATCTTGACAAGGAGGTCAAGACCAATAACAGTCAGAAAAACATATTGAGGTCCGACGTTATCCCAAATTGCCCCTGCCACGTACGCAGCACACGCTGCAAGGCACATCCTGAACAGACGCAAGATCCCTAGCCACTTACCCATCTGTTCAGCCGCCATGAGCTCAAACGTCATTGCCCCAGCGACTACCGACGACACAAAATAGAAACCCTGCAAAACACCAGCTACTATCAGGACCCCTCCGGTGGGTGCGTAGATGAGAAGCACACTGGAGATCCAAAACAGTGGAGTGGTCAAATAGAGCACTCTCTTGCGACCGATCTTGTCGGCAAGCCGCCCGATGAATACTCCGAACACCAGAGGTGTTACTGCAAAACCGGTGACCATTGCCCCAAGAATGAACTCGTCCACTCCCTTAACCACATGCGCAAACGGCTGAGTAAAGGGAAGCACCATCCCCATTGGCAGAAAGTTCAGAGACGAAACCACGATCCATCGTCTCAAACGGGGCCTTTCCTTCAACACTGTGGCCAGCTCGCGCCAGAATGCCTTGGGGCCAGTTGCACCACGAGCCCCCCATTTACGATTGGAGAGCTTCCCAAAGATGAGAAAAAAGGTGGCAAGAGTCCCTGCGAGGCAAACAAAGAATACGGGCCTAATGCCGCCAACATCGGCGCCCCCGAACTGCCTGACCAGGAGTGCACCCAGCATGGGTGCAGCAATGCCTAAAAGGCCTGCCGCTACTGTTTCACACAGACTCATCCCCGTGGCGCGATCTTTGCTGGCTAGGGTGTTGCCACAAATCACGCTGCAGCTGACCCCACTTGCCGTATGCCCTAACCAATAGGAAAGCATGGCGAAAGTAGCGATGTGCCAACTCCGAGCGGTTCCATAGGCCAGATACGACGCAGCAAGAAGGCCAATACCAACAAGATACATACGCTTTACGCCGTAAGAATCGATTGTCCAACCGACAAACGGACCGATCAGGCCCGCCAACCCCATTCCGAGGCTGTTGACAATGCCCAACTCAGTCGCGGTTGCTCCCAATGCCAATGTGTACACGGAGATGTAAGGAAAGACCATCTGGTAGACGAACATTGATAACGAGGACCGGACTACAGTGATCTTCCAGTCACGATCTTGCCTTTTTATGAAGTGGATTCCGGCGGCAATAGCGCTTACTGACTTCTCAACAAGTAGCATGATTCAGTGGCTCCCGCGCCTAAGAAACTGCAATCTGGTGTAGGAAACTTCCCCAACGCAAGATCGCTACCGCTACAAAAGATGCACACGAAAGAAGGGCAGACGCGCTCAAATCCGCTGAACGAGTCGAGCATGCTCCCTTGAGCCAGTCCAAGCAAAACGCTAGGCCTCGGCTGGCCTTTCAAGAGATCCCTATCTCCACCTATCCAAGCGGCGCCTCGCCCTCAAGGACGATCTCAGTCACCACTCGCCGGCTGTAAACGAGAAACTTGCCTTCACGCTCGACGAGTTGTGTTTCGAAGTCGTGGGCTTCGTATTCCTTCTGCTTTGCCTCGGCCGCTTCGCGGGTCTCGTAGAGTTCCCCGTCCCACATGAACTTGTCGCCCTCGCGAAACATGACGTTGTCAGGTAGCACAAACACCTCCTGTCCAGGCTTTTTGCCTCGTTCGGATCCGACTGCTGTCCCTAGCGATAAGGATTCGGGCCGAGTTCCCTCAGCTGTTCGACCATCTCTTGCGCGATCGCAGCGAACCGAGACCCCTCCGAGGCGGACACCCACTCCAGCCGAAACCTCTCTGGTTCAAGGCCGAAATCCTCCAGCAGAAGCTGGATCGCCTCTGCTCGCTTCTCCGCACGGAGGTTACCTTCCTGGTAATGGCAGTCACCGGGATGGCAGCCGCACATCAATACTCCGTCGGCACCGTTGTTCAAAGCATCGATGACCATATTGGGGTGAACCATG
The DNA here is from genome assembly GCA_964582975.1 of uncultured Thermotogae bacterium. Lineage (GTDB taxonomy): Bacteria > Bipolaricaulota > Bipolaricaulia > UBA7950 > UBA9294 > CAZDDA01. Next base: position 3,718 of record CAZOUO010000153.1, read on the forward strand.
CCGCTGCACATCACACGGATGATGTTGACGTTTGCCGGATACTGAACCTTGGCCGTGCCCGCTGCATCCGCGCCGGCGTACGAGCACCAGTTACAGCAGAAGGCAACGATTGTCGGTTCGAACTGATCGTTCATGCTACCACCCCTTCCAGTACCGCGTTCACCATCGTGGAGAGGTATTCGGGTTTGAAGTGGTGGACGAACGCCCCTTGCTTCGGACAAGTGGCCATACACATGCCGCAGCCTCTACACAGCGCGTCGTTCACCTGAACAGTCTTTTTGATCTGACCCTGTTTCATGTACTCGATCAACGTGATGGCGTGAGCCGGACAGGGCTCGATGCAGTAGGCACAGCCGTCGCAGTTCTCGTCCACAATGTGCGAGATCACCGGCGATTTGGTCATGCTCTCGTGGGCGATGATGCACGCCGCTCGCGATGCGGCCGCCTCACCGCTGACCACCGACTCTGGCACACTCGCGTGCTCTCGCGCACTGCCGCACATAAAAACGCCTTCCGTGTTGAAATCGAGCGGATTGAGGTTACCCAGCGCTCCGACGAAAAGGCCGTCCTCGTCCCGGGTGAGGTAGAGCGCGGACTCGTAGTCGCCCTCTTCGCTGGCAACGCCCATCTTCTCCTTTGTGGCAATCACAACAGTGCCGGCGTTCAACGTCTTCGCTTGACCGTCGGTGTGGATTTCGATCGCGTAGTTTCCGACGTAGCCGTCGAGTTGCCCCACTTTCGAATTCGGGTACACCGTCACTTTTTTGCACGCTTTCAGCGCTTCCAACACGGGAGCGAGCAAGCCCTCGGCCTGACTGCCCGCCTGCGCCCCGGGTGCGTCTTCGGACATCACCAAGTGGGTGTCAAACCCCATCTCACCGAGCTTGGCCGCACACGCAAGCCCGGCCGGCGTTCCTCCGATTACCAGAGCGCTCTGCGTCACTGGGATGGAGAAGGGATCAAGGGAAGCCTGGAGCGCGGCCCGAGCCACTCCCATCCGCATGAGCGTCTTTGCCTTCTTGGCCAGGCCGTCGGGATCGTTGCGGTGGACCCACGTGCACTGATTGCGCAGGTTCACGATCTCCATCAGGTAGCGATTCAGGCCTCCGGCCTCCGTGATCATCTGGAACAGCGGTTCGTGGGTTCGGGGAGAGCACCCACCCACAACGAGACGGTTGTACTTCCCACTGCCAAGCATCTCCTTGATCTTGACGCCGTCGCAGCCGAAGGGCGTGGTTTCCACCTTGGCCACGTGGGGCAGGCTCGACACGTAATCCACGAGGTCTTGAAGATCCAGCGCGCCGGCGATGTTCGTGCCGCAACGGCAGATGACAACAGCAATCTTCGGCTCATCGGTGAGGCTGACAGCAAGAAGCTCGGGTGCTGGGGCAGACGCAATCTCCGTGCCTCTTACGTCCGCAAGGCGCCCGGCAGCCGATGCCGCGGCCGCACAGGCTTGGATCACGGACTCCCGGATCCCTTTTGGCCCCTCTACGGTTCCAGTGAGGAACACACCTTCCCTCGTGGTGTGAAGAGGGCGACCGTCCTCGCCCACCTCCGGAAGGCCGTTTTCGTTCAACGTGATTCCAACTTTGTTAGCGAGATCGGCAATGCCGGGCGACGGGACCAGCGGCGTCGAGAGGACCAGCATGTCAGCGGCTATCTCGTCGCCGCCTTCGTTACATGTGACGACGATGGCGCCTTGTGCTCCGTCGCGCACACTCACCGATGGCGTCGTGACGAAGTTGACGCCCTGTTTTTCCGCCTCGGCCCGAAACGTTTCGTAGCCTTTTCCTTGTGTCTTCGGGCCGCTAGAGACGACGAACACCTCGGCTTGGGCGTCTCTCTCCAGGGTTCCGAGCGCCTCCGATGCGGCCGTCATGAAGCAGAGTGGCGAAGGTTGAACCTTGCCCCCGGCGAAGTCCTCGCAGACGATCCAGGCCAGCCGCCTGGGAATCGTCCCGTCGTCCCGCTTGACCACTCCTGCGGTCGGTCCCAACCCCGAAAGGAGCCGCTCGTATTCCAGGCAGGTCAGCACGTTGGGATTCCTGCCGTGCCCGAACTGCTCTATCCGTTCGCCCCGTTCCTCTTCGGTGCCTGGTGCCAGGATGATCGCGCCGACCTCGAGTTCGACC
>CAZOUO010000154.1:0-5832 GCA_964582975.1 uncultured Thermotogae bacterium
GGAAGAGCTTTCTTCCCATGAAGACGTATCTCTCCTTGCCTCCCTTTCCCTTACGGATATGAATGCTCAAGTCTCGCAGGTTGACATCCTCCAGATCCAGCGCGACCAACTCTCCAAGCCGTATACCCGTGTCCAGGAAAGTCAAGATCATCGCGTAGTTTCGGACGCCCGTCCACGAAGCTTGCCTGGCAGCTCGAACCAAACGCCTAACCTGATCCTCCGAAAGCACTTCGGGGTACGTCACAGGCGTCCTTGGGATGTCCACGTCTTTCATCGGGCTTGTTGAGACAATTCCCTCTCGCGCTACGAAGATGCAAAAACAGCGAACCGAACGCATTCGGATTGCGATGGTCGTTCTGGACAGGCCCTTGTCCAGCAGGGCCGCGATGTAGGCTCTCAATTGATGGGGAGAAGGTATCTCAGGTGAAGGGCCCTCCGTTGCCAGACACACTCTCAAGTCTCGGAGGGCGAACAGGTACGTCTCTACCGTCCGCGTGGCCAAACCCTTGGCCTTGCAGTAAATGGTGAAGGCCTCGACTGCCTCATCGAAGTTCATCCTCGGCATGACCGTTGAACTTCCCTTTTTTCGGGGTAGCCCAACCACGCCTTTGACGGGAGACAGGATGCGGCTACAATCCGCTCCTTGACTTGCTCCAACCGCTTCCGTAACATGAGCCAAACCCGGGTCGTTAGCTCAATTGGCAGAGCAGCGGACTCTTAATCCGTCGGTTGCAGGTTCGAGTCCTGCACGCTAGACAGGAACTGGATTCTTGCGTTTTCGCACCTCCCAAAGACCGTCGAACTACCCGTCTTGATGTAGCCACAAGATACTGCTGAAGACGGGTCATCAGCAAGCTCGGCCAGGGTCGCCACGCTACGGGGCTTTCATCCGCAGCCTTGACTCGCTTTGATGTCAAACCTGTTTCCATGGAATCAATGCCGATCTAAGCTTCGGATCAATCCGCATGCTTTCATCCGGCTCTTTGACCTGCCTTGATCGTGGTTCCGTGCGCAGGTGAATAGGCTTTTGCTCAAATGTGAAGTGGGCTGATTGTAGACTCCGATCTAGGTCAAGGTTAACAAAGAGGCGGGCTGGGATTGAATCAAACCGTCGAGCTGTCGATCGTCTTGTTGTTCAGGTGGCTCCGTTTGTGGAGAACCCCATTACTGCGGTCTTCGATCAGGTTAGCCTTGCAAACGCAAGGAGTCAGGCGGAGGCCCGGGCTTCTCGTTTTGCCGGGATAATCCCGGTGGGAGGTGTCTTCTCAGTGAGGGGTCCTTTTTCACGGTCCGCCTTTCGAACAGGGGGTGGCAGCCCCTACAGGCGTCCCGTCCGAACCTCCGCCGTCAAGTGGTGGGGCTACCGTACAGCGGAGACCCCTCACAGTCCTTTCGCTTTCAAAGCGGCAGCCCCACAGTTGCTAGCCGTTTTCTGGTTACCTCTCTGGGAGAGAATGCTTTTCCAACTCGGAAGGCGATCCTTCCGGCTGATTTCCTGATGCTGCGGCGCTCTCTCTTCTTGTTCCGCGAAGATTTCTCCGAGCACGTCCCGAAAGAGTTCGGGGGTTATCTGTCGGCGAACGGCCGCTACAAAAGGAGAAACGTCTTCTTCATTGTCTGGGTGCTCTTTCGGAGTGGAGAGGACTTCTCCTCCACAGACCGGACATCGTCCGGGGGGTACAACAAACCGCAGATAAAAGTCCCACGGCTCCATAATGCCTAGCCCTACCTGACAGCGCTCACAGACCCTCATGCATCGACCAGGGGCCATATTCTCAGGTCGACCAAGTTGGGACAGCGCTACATCCACGCTTCCCCCTCAATGTGATCGCACCAAGCCAAGAGGCTTGCGTATCCCCCAACGTAGAGAGGCGGAGGCCCTAACTTCTTCCTCCCTTTTCCTCAAACGTCTTGCTGCGCTGTTTGTGTAGGGAGCTGGCAACCCCCGGGAAGGCAATTCCCCCTTCATCCTGGACCCCCGCCTCTTTCAAGAGAAGTGTGTCTATCTATAACATACGTTAAAAGTTCGCAGTCGTCAAGGTGTGTGCTTCACAAACCACATAAGACCAGCTAGCACTCAGACTTGCTAGATCACATGCCAAGGGTTAACATCTTCGGAGGAAGGTGGTGGTATGCCTAAACCTATTCCAGGACGTTTCACCGTGTACCTGCCCGATGAGACGCTATTAAAGAGGCTTGAAGAGATAGCCAAAAGACGCCGGCGATCGGTGAGCTTCGTCGCCGTTGAAGCCATTGAGGAGTATCTCGATCGTCACGAGGAAGAAACGCCCGAGAGCACACCACGCGATCCCTGATCGGCACCTTCCTCTACCGCATTCAGCGCCCTTTCCCTTTGATCCACCCCTTTGACTGGCCGTGATCGTATCGTTGTTTTGCCCGACACTGTTCCCTTGCCGATAAGAGGGGTGGAGTCTGTCGTGCAATCAAAGCCCTAGAGGTAAAAACAAACTAAGCAAAAGCCTCAAAGCCGATTAAGGCGCCCGATCAAGTCGGTCGTTTGGGCTAAGCGTTGGAGCGGCGTATGCCATCAAGGATCTCGACTCTCTTCTACAAGGCTAACTTATACGGCCGTGATCATGTCTCTTGCCAGCTAGTTAGAACTCCATCCTCAAAATAGAGATAGTAAGCGTGAAAGTCATCCCGCCTGTAAACCCACTGCTCATGAATGCCCCAGGAATAAACAGAACGGTTGATGTCATCGGGAACTCCCCAACTGGCAAGCACCATTTCGTCAGTCATGCCCAGTTGGATCTTGCCTGCCGTGATCAGTCCCCATGGCCAATCTGGATGAAGGTGTTGAAGATGGGTAAGCTCCGCAGCTCGTTCCTGCGCGGCTGTCCTTTCGAAATCGCGCTCAATCCGCGCGATGGCAAGTTCGCTCTGCGCAGCCAGCCAAAGGGAGAGCACTACGATCAAAAGGCCGACAACGATTTGTGTCCAACTTACGTCATCGTTCATGCTCAACTTCCTTCCTTGCCTTCAGAGGAAAACTATCATAGCCCCTACCAGAAGCAACACTCTCTGCGTTACAGTAGCTTCTCCTCTGACGATACATCTTCCGCTTTTGATTCGCAAGGGAGCAGAGATTAGAATGGACGGTAGTGAGAAAGATGAGGAGGGAGGTGAAGCGAATGGCAAAGAAGGAGATCCTTGACAAGCTGTCGATCTATGTTCCACAGAGCAAGCAGGCAGAGCGGCCCGTTCAGCGCTTGATTAAGCTGTCAGAGAAGCGCGATCGCTCGATCAACTACCTAGTTGTTGAGGCAATCCTGGACTACCTCAAGAGGGAGGAAAAGAAGGAAGGCCCCTAGTTTTGCTCACGCTTGATCTCCTCGCACAATCTCAGAAGCAAGTCCTCCAAGTCCATCATGGTGGGCGTGACGCCGATCTCTTCTCTCAGTCGATCGAGTTCGGATCTGAGGGCGATAAGCCTTGTCTCCACTTGGTCTTGAGTCTTCATGCTTCCTCTTCTCTACACCGCTACCGCCACCGATGGTGGCCGTTCTATTGTCGGGAGAGAGGATAGAAAGCAGAGGGCGCTATCACTAGCGCCTTGCTCTCGGTCGCCATGAGAACGGGTTCAACCTTCCGTTAACCTGGGACGGAAGATGAGGAGGACACTGAGTGTCCTGATTTGCCGTAGACATGGCTTGCGAGGGCTTCAGCGTACCAGAAAAGTTCACTCTTCGCAAGGATGCTTAGATGAACGGTGATTTGCCCGAAAACGATCTAAAGGGCCTTTTTCCCTTACCCAACTATTTGGGTAGGTGCTCATCGAGGATCTGTGCAACAAGTTCAGTCATCGAAACGTCGCGGATAAACGCCTCATTCCGTAGCCGTTGCCTCAAGTCTGGATCAACGTTCGCATGGATTCCAACGCGCTTATCTCCGATGAGTTTCCGATACGCAGCATCGATAGAGATTTCCTCGCGTTTCAGCCGCTCGACAACAGCCTTTGCTTGTGCGTTTCCAGCACTAACAGCATGGTTGATATATCGTACCTTTCGGATGGTCTCACGCGAGATCTGAAGGCGCTTCCCGATGTGTTCGTCTTTTTCATGGGCATGGCGTTGCCTGGTCTTTGTCGCTTGCTCACCAAGCATACGAACGATCTCATCGTCGGTCTTGCCCTCTTTCACTAGGTCAAAGACTAAGTTTCGCTTCTTGGTATAACTCATACGGCCTCTCCTACACTGCTACCGCCGTCGCTTGGCGAAAGGATTTGAGGGCTGCCTCAAGCTCCTCATCAACGATATGGGTATAGATCTGTGTGGTGGATAGGTTGGCGTGTCCTAGGGCCTTCTGCGTCAACCGGATGTTTGTTGTCTCCCTGTAGAGATCCGTCGCGAAGCTGTGTCGCAGCGTGTGAGGAGAGATCCGCTTCTGAATGCCCGCCCGGGCCGCGTAGCGCTTCACCATCGCCCTCACGTACGCAGGGTTAAGCATCCGGCCTTCCTTCGTTGTAAAGACGCACTGAGGGCTTCCAGCACATTCGGTAGCCTGTCTCTCTTTCCACTTGCGCAGCGCCGCTAGGTCCTCTTCTCCGATCCACAGCGTTCTATCCTTGTGGCCCTTCCCTTGACGTACCATCAACTTGCCAGTGTTGAGGTCGATATCCTGCCAACGAAGATGGATCACTTCGGAGAGTCGAAGGCCAGTATCGAGCATGAGACGAAGCATCGTCCTGTTACGCTGTCCAGTTAGGTATCGTGGGTTAGGCTGCTTCAGAAGCGCCTCTTGTTCCGTTGCTGTCAGGACTTCTGGTATCTTCCTTGCCATGCTTCCCCCTTTGGATAGTAGCTACAAGACACATTTGCGCTACTCATTCACTAGTATACGGCGCCTCAGGTAACTTGTCAAGTCTTTTCGCTACTGATTCACGGAGGAGATTCTAGGGAAAGTGCACCGCGTGAAGATGCTCGGAGACCCCCCAACAAAGAGGGCCGATCGAACGAGAGGCCCGTAAATCGCCTCCGTCGGGTAGACACTGGGGAAGCTCTACCCTCATCAGCTACTCCGCAAGCGCCGTCGCCTGGCTTCAGCGTAGGATCGCTGGGCTGCCTGTGGTCCCCTTGGTAAGAGATAACGGAGCTTGCGGCTGGAGATCTAGGCTCAAGATCGGGGAAGCGATAACGGCCTCCGTGCGGTCGAGCGCAGAAAATCCTTCCGTTAGTTGACGGTAGTGAGTCAGTAACAGCCTTAGAAGGGATTCTTAGGCGAGCGTGCCTTCCATTGCTAGAATTACCAGCATAAGGAAAACCGCAAAGGCAACCATCAGCCACATCTTGTTGTCTCCCACCTTGTCCGTATTGTTGTCTCCCACCTTGTCCGTACCAGAGAGCATATAGGAGAGGCGGTTTGTCGTCTTGCCCGGTTGTACCGACGCCCGCGTAATAGGCTCATGGCTTCAGGGAACCCCTGACCTTGCCCGATATCACCAACCTCACCCGATCACGACGCACACTCTCAACGCATTCACTGGGTAAGACGCTATGTTCAACTGGGTGGATGAGAGAGGGGTGTAGGCTCTTTCGTTAGCTAGAGCCATCAACAGCTTCCCTTCTTCGGTTCCTCCCTTGCGGCCCCGAAAGGGGCCGTTCTATTCAGCGGCCACTGCGCCTCATCTGGTTTGGACCTTTTTGGCCTTGCTAAGCGAAGAAGCTGCAATGTCCTTTACTATTCCGAAGCCCTTGCGCACTACTGCATAACGGACTGGCCCGCCGGTGAAGTCAGTCTGCGAAGCCACCGCCTCGATAACATCGGCGGCGACGTCCACCAAAGCCCTTACGCAGTCGTTGATCGGCCCTTGCG
>CAZOUO010000155.1:0-5715 GCA_964582975.1 uncultured Thermotogae bacterium
ACGAAACCGTCCCGATCCCGATCGAACGGCCGCGACGCGCGTTCTGGCTGGTCGTTGCGCTTGGACAGCGCTCCCATTTGGGCAAAGCCGGCGTAAGCAATCCGTACAAGGACCGCCTCAGCGCCCCCGGCAACCACGCAGTCCACCAACCCCGAACGGATCAAATCACCTGCTATCCCGATGGCGTGCGCTCCACTGGCACAGGCAGAGACTACGCCGAAGTTTGGCCCGCGTAGGCCGTGCTCGATTGCAATCTGGCCGGCAAGAGCGTTTGGCATCAATCGTGGAACGAAAAACGGGCTCACCCGCCGCGGCCCGGATTCCATCAGGATGGTGAAGCTCCTCTCCATCGTCTCCAGCCCCCCGATCCCGGTTCCAGCGATTACCCCAGCGCGTTCCGGTGCAAGGTCGCTCGGAGAAAGCTCCGCGTCAGCCAAAGCAAGATGCGTTGCCGCCAGAGCAAACTGGGTCGCCCGGTCGATCCGCCGCGCTCGGCGTCGGTCCATGTAGGAAAGGGGATCAAAATCGACGACCGGAGCGCCAATCAACACGTCAATTCCGGATAGATCGATCTGGTCGTCCACTCGGCGAACTCCGCTTCGCCCAGCTTGCAGACCCTCCCAGAATGCTTGCTTCCCGGTTCCAATCGGGGTGATCGTCCCGACACCGGTCACCACCACTCGCCTAGGCATGGCGTTCTCCCACTCGTTCCTGGGCTTTAAGGCAAGCTAGTTCCAGGCGAAGCGCTTCCACCTTCGGATTTGTTGCCAGCGCATCCTCGATCTCGTCCCGCCGCTTCCGTACGGCAGAAAGGTCAATCTCCTCTGCTGGAATCGCTTCCCTGGCGAGAATCGTCACCCCTTGTTCAGTGACTCGCAGAAGCCCTGTGAGAAGAGCAAATGCTAACTCGTGCTCCTCTGTTTTGATCCGCAACGGGCCTGCATCGAGCTCGGCAAGAAAAGGTGCGTGGTCCGCCATCACTGCAAACTCGCCGGTCGGGGAGTGCGCGACCACCATCGTGACCTCGCCTTCAAACAGCAGCCGCTCGGCTGACCGTAATTGACAATGCATTATTCCTCCCGGTAAGTGCCAAAGACTATAAAGACGAACGCAGCGGTCGTCAAGGGCTCGAAACAAGGTGGTTTACGTAGTCCTCCGTCACCTCAATCGCTAGCTGTGATTCCTCTTGGGTGAGACGAATCACGCCGGCCCGTTCGAGCGGAAGGCGAAGGAAGAAGTCCAGTGTCAACGCGAGGCTATGGCTGATCTTTATCCCCTCGCCACGTGAACATCGCTGACAAAGTACCCCCCCACGCCGGCTCACAAACAAGAACGGTCCTTCTCTCTCCCCACATCCAATACAAGAGACAAACCGTGGGCGATGTCCTAGAAGCGCAACCAGCTTCAGCGTCACGGATAGCCGCAGTCGCTCCGGGGGGAGTCCATTCTCCAGCAGAGTGAGAAAGCGCCTGAACAACGCGTAGGCCTGCCCTTCTGGCTGGTGGAGCGAGATGAGGCGATCGAGAAGAAACCCGACGGAAAGGGCGGCCGACACGGTGCTAAGGTCGCGCTTCAGTTTCGAAAATCCCTCTAGAAGGGTTCCTTGGCTCACGAGGTCCAAACGAGGCCTTGGATAGAACACGACTTCAACCTGATTGAGTAGGTCGAACACGCCCCCAAGTCGCGAATCATGTCGCCGTGCTCCCTTGGCGATCGCTGTCCGCTTGCCCCACCGCTCGGTAAACAGGCTGACAATCAAGTCCGACTCAGCGAAGTCACGGATCCGCAGGACGATCCCGTCTCCCCGTAGGAGTCCCAACCTACTCCGGTGCTCCCGCGACGATGGAGACACTACGGCTGGCCCCGATCCGGGTGGCCCCGGCTTCGATCATCGCCAACGCCGTTTCGTAATCACGAATTCCGCCAGCCGCCTTCACCCCAACCTTCTCTCCAACAGTCTGGCGCAGCAGCTCAACGTCTTCCACGGTAGCGCCGCCAGGGCCGAACCCGGTCGACGTCTTGACAAAATCCGCCCCTCCCGCCTTGGCAAGGATTGCACCGGCCACCTTCTCCGCCTCTTCCAGCAGAGCCGTCTCCAGAATGACCTTCACCAAAATCGGACCAGTCGCCTTTTGGACCGCAGCACAAACCGCTTTGATATCCTCAAGAACGGTGACGTAGTCGCCTTCTTTCAGCGCGGCGACATTGATGACCATGTCCAGCTCCTCAGCACCCGAAGCAATGGCCTTCTGCGCCTCAAACGCTTTGACCTCGCTCGTGCTCGTCCCATGCGGAAAGCCAATAACTGTACATACTTTTACGGCAGTCTCCTTGAGAAGATCGCGAGCAAGATTGACATGACAGGGGTTAACCACTACCGACGCGAACCTGTACTTCTTCGCCTCCCGGCACAACTCGGCGACCCCTTTTGACGAGGCCGTGGGGCCAAGGAGCGTGTGGTCGATCATCTTAGCCAGTTCACTTTTTCGCATCATCCCTCCAATCCTCGTCTTCGAATCCTCTAAAAAGGTTGTAGCCCCTCACTTTCTGGCTGTTTGTCTCAACAGAGAGGCTTTGGCCGCCCGTTCGAACAGGTGGAAACTCCGTCCCGCCTCGTGCACAAACCCGGAGAGAATATAGCCGTCCGCGAAGAGCCTCTCAAAGGCTTCCCGCGTTTTGATCCGCCAGTCGCGAGCTAGATCGGGATTGTGCTCCCGCAGGAGATCCAGATCAACCGGAATCTCGAAGAGGAGTACATCGCTGCGGGGATTGGTTTCGGCCTTCAGCAGGCGCCGCGCACCGCTTTCAGTCAGCCGTGTCTTTGTCACCACCTCCATGCGCTCGAAACCGAAACTAAAATGGCCCGGTAACCTTCCCCGATCCACGATCTCCAAAACGCGGGAAGAGGCAATCCACCACTCAACCGCCAGTCGATCGGTGGCCAACCCGCGGTTTGCGGGATCGGATAACTCTCCGTAGACGTTTCGTTGATAAGCGGTGGCAATCGCACCGAGCTTGTTGAACGCAAAATGGGCCTGTGCACCACGTAATGGGTCGATCATCCACGTGATAAGCTCCACAGCTTCTTTGTAGCATGCCTCCCGTTCTTTTACTCGCAACTGATAACCGATCCCACGATTGCGTGCCGTCTTTTCCACGTAGTGCAGGAGCGTCAGCCGAGAGAGACTTCCTCGACGGCCAGCGAACAGATCGATGAGACACCCACAAAGGTGAGAGGGCACCACATCGATATCGTAAGCGCCAAGCACTATGCCACCGGCACGGACGAGCTCCACCAGGAAGTGGCTAGAGAGGGTCTCGCGGCTCTCTTTTCCAAAAACCTCCCGTTGTAGGCGCTCGCAGGCGGCAAAGGCTTGCGGCAAGACAAGTGGCTCAATAGTGATATCCATTACGTTTCCTTGCCCGTGTAGCACAATTATTGGCGATCATCTTCCGCATCTTAAGTTATTCGGGCAAGCCTTCACCGGCCAACTGCTTGATCTGGTCGATGTCCTTGCTCCACCCTTTTTGCACCTTGACCGTTAGTTCAAGAAAAACTCGCGTTCCAAGCAGGGATTCAATATCGGTACGGGCTTGTGTTCCAATCTGTTTGATCACACCTCCGCCCTTGCCGATGAGGATCCCCTTCTGAGATTTTCTGTCAACGAGGACCTCCGCTTTGATCTCAAGGAGTCCGTCCTCTCGCTCGTGCATCCATTTCACGCGCACTGCTGTAACGTAGGGAATCTCTTGAAAGGTCAACTGAATGATCTTTTCGCGGATCAATTCGCCGATCAGGAACACCTCTGGCTGGTCGCTCTTAACCTCAGCGGGGAAGTACGGCCTCCCCTCAGGGAGGTAGGAGACAACGGTGCGCAACGCCTCATCAAGGTTGAGCTCGTTAAGGGACGAGATTGGGATGAGCTCCGAGAACACCCCCGTCGCCTCGTAAGCAATCAACGTTTCCTCCAGGTCATTCCCCCTGGCAAGATCGATCTTGTTCACCAGAAGGAGGATTGGAAGGTCCTGACCTGTCAACCGTTTGAACAGCATCGAATCGTAGTCGTTCACCGCTCGCCACGGCTCGATCATGTACAAGAGCAGGTCCAACCCACGAAGGGCGCGGAAGGCCTCTCGCAAAATGTAGCGGCCGAGCTTATTTTGCGGCCGGTGAAGCCCCGGGGTGTCGACAAAGACGATCTGTGCTTCCTGTGTCGTTAGGACACACCGCACGCGGTTTCGCGTCGTCTGCGGCTTTGCTGATGTGATGACAAGCTTCTGGCCCATCACGGCATTCAGGAACGTCGATTTTCCGACGTTTGTCTGGCCCAGTACGCCGACGAAACCCGACTTAAACGATCTCACCAATCAGCGCCTCCGTTGTCGTGAAACGCTCGACCACATTGCGCATGAGAATGGACTGGCAGTGCAAGATTGGCTCTGGATAGAACTGCTTAAACACGTCGTCGAGCCCTCAAACTTGCGTACCTGACGAGACGGTTCGCGTTGCCACTTGATGTGGCCGCTTTAAGGAGATTGCCGGTGGCGTGGCGCATCGAAACATACTCCCCGAAAACAACCTGAAAACTCCTCTGCAAAGCCAATGCTTTCCCGTCTAGGTTTGCCATTGTCTCCTCGTCGCTTGAAGTATACTAGGGGTAACAATCCGTTGTAAAGAGTTTTCTGCCTCATTATACTTTTGGGGCTTGGAGCACGCATGAAAACACTCATCACGAACATCGGGCAGCTTGTCACACCACGTGGGAGGGGGCCAGTGGAGGGCAAGCGGATGAGTGAGCTCACCATTTACGAAGGGGTCGATCTCCTAATCGATGGGGAGAAGGTGGCCGAAATCTCTAATCGAATCGATCAAAGCGGGGTCGATCGGCTAACCGATGCTGACGGTGGAGTCGTCCTTCCTGGAATGGTCGATGCGCATACTCACGCGGTCTTCGCCGGCACCCGAGAAGAGGAATTCCTCGCCCGTGCGCAAGGAATTCCCTACGACGGTGGTGGGATTTTGGCCAGTGCACACGCGGTCGCGCAGACAAGCGAGGAGGGACTGCTAGAACACTCCCTTCCTCACTTGCAGCGGATGCTACAAAGTGGGACCACAACAATCGAGATCAAGAGCGGCTATGGCTTAAGCTTGGAGGGAGAACTCAAGCTGCTCGCAGCAATTCGTCAAGTGAAGAAGGCCTTACCTTTGCGAGTGATTGCAACCTTTCTCGGGGCTCACGGGTTTCCCGAAGCGGTCAGTCGCGATGACTACATCTCCACCATCATCACTCAGATGATCCCCACGGTGCGCCGACGCCGGCTGGCCCAGTTCTGTGACGTCTTCTGCGACCGGGGCTTCTATACGCTTGCTGAGGCCCGGACCATCCTCCGCGCCGCTCGCGGTGCAGGTTTACTCTTGAAGATGCATGCCGACGAACTCGCTTGCACTGGAGGAGCGGAACTCGCTGCCGAACTTGAAGTGACCTCCGCTGACCACCTGTTAAAGACAAGCGAGAAGGGAATGAAGCGGATGGGGCAAGCGGGCGTCATTCCGGTTTTGCTCCCAGGGACCGCGTTCACGCTTGGGTCCACGTATGCTCCTGCACGAAAGATGATCAAACTCGGCCTACCCATTGCCTTGGCCACCGATTTCAATCCGGGGACCTGCCTTATTCATTCGATGCTGACAATCATCGGGCTTGCCGTCATGAAGAT
>CAZOUO010000156.1:0-5705 GCA_964582975.1 uncultured Thermotogae bacterium
TGTTGATGTCGCGTACCATTGAACCGAGTCGGCCGTTCACAATCCGGTAGCCCCATTGGGCGCCGAAGCTGAATTGGTCGCCCGAGGTCTGACCGCCTTTCGCTCCGACCAGGTAGTAGCCGTCGTCAATCGAAGCGACCATCTCCTCGAAGCTCGATTTCCCCGGATCGATGTAGATATTGGACATCCGGATGATCGGAGTGAAGTGAGCATCGACCGCGCGCATGTTTCCGGATAGCGGCTCGCCAAACTCGGCCGCGGTTTCTCGTGAATGAAGACGTCCTGTAAGAACCCCCTCCGTAATCAAGCGGGTTCTGCATCCCCGCACGCCCTCGTCATCGATGAGATAGCCTCCGGGATAGTCCAGAAGATGCGGATCGTCGTTCACATTGAGGACGGGATTTCCCAGGACCGTCCCCATTTGTAGCTTTTCCCGAAACGAGGGGTTGTTCTGGAGGCCATCAGCCTCGGAGAGGTGACCAAACGCTTCGTGGATGAACACGCTGGCTTCATCGGGATCAAGAATGACTGGATAGACGCCAGCTTTGGCCGGCTCTGCGCCCAACAGCTCGCAGGCACGGGTGATCCGCTTTTCGAGATCTTCCTCACGGTTGAGGAGTTTTGAATAATCGTCGTTTCCGCCAAAAGCGAACCGCACCTGCTGAACGAGATCAGCTTCTTTCACCACAATCAATCCAGCAATGTCGACGATGAGCAGTTCATATTCAACGGCCGTTCCGTCGGTGTTTACGAAGGTTCTATGAGAATAGAACTCGTCGTATTCGCAAACCGTTGTTATCACCTTGGGTTCAGCGAGGATGATCGCGTTGTAGTGGGCAAGGAGTTCTTCCTTCTCCCTCAGGGGAAGCGTTCGAGGGTCCTTCTCCGGAGAGAGCAAAAATGTGTCAGTAACAACGGGAGCCTCGCTAAGTCGCAGTCGCTTCTCGCGATGCTTGGCGGTCAGTTTGGCTGAAGCGATGCTTGCTCGTGCGATTGAACCTGCACGTTCAAGGTCAGTAAAGGACGAAATTGCTTTGCCCCCATCGGCGTACGCTCGCAGATGCCCGCCAAAGGTCGTATACGAGGCGATCTTGCGCAACTCTCTTCCTTCGTAGCCGATGATGGTCTTTTTGTTCTCCTCGAAGCGAATGTCGGCGTAGTCTGCGTTCAGGCCAGCCACTATGTTCGATAGAGTTCTCCTCATGTCATCCCCTCCGGTCCATCCACATTGCAAGTTCAGTCTAGTGAATCAAGCAGGAAGAGACAATTGTGGTGAGCTCAACTCGATAAGCGGCACAGAGTCTGAGGATCGGCAAAGACGTCCGTGATTCTACTGATGTGGGAGAGCGTATTCTTGATCGGATGAAGCAGGAGATGAAGATTGCAGTTGCCGCTAAGCCGTGCTCTCCTCGCGGTAAAAGAGGATCAATCCCCCAGCGATGAGCGGAAGGAAGGCGACTCCTGTCATAACGGGAACAAGACCGAATCGATCGGCGAACCAGCCGATCGGAGTGAGGGCCAGTCCCCCAGCGCCCCAAGCCAACCCCATGACAAGACCGGAGACCAGGCCGGTCCTCCCCGGAAGGAGCTCCTGCGCCGCCACCACGCCGACAGGCACGGAGGAGAAGAGAGTTAAGCCAGCAACTGCTAAGAAGACAAGCGACAATGGCGTTGAAGCATAGAGGAACAGAATCAAGAAGGGGCTGGCCAAAGTGACCCCCGAGAAGATAATCCATTTCGGTCCGATACGGCTGGCGAGGCTTCCAGCAAGGAATCCTCCCACTGCCCCAATAAGCAAAAAGACACTGATTCCCGCTCCTCCAAGAAATACGGATGCCCCGCGCTGTGTAATCAAGACGGCAAGGAAATTCAAGAAAGCAATCGCAGTCAATGAGCGAAGAAAAATGACAAACCAAAGCACCACGAGCATCGGAGGTAGAGTCCTCTCCACAGATAAATTGTGATCCTCCTTTTGCATCCTGTACGTTGTGCTGTCGCGTAGCACTGTTGCTGCAATCAAGGACAGTGCCGCGACTGCCGGCGCGATCAACCACAGGGTACGGGCCATTCCAAAAGCGCCGACGTAGGCCACGATGACAAGAGGGGCGAGGGCCGCTCCGACGGTGCCGCCGGAAGAGAAAAAGGCCATGATCAGGCTCCGTCTCTTTTCACCGCGGGCGGGCACAAGAAAGGCAGCAGTTGGATGGAAAAGTGCGGTTCCAATCCCCGCGATGATCAGAATGCCGATGAGCTGACCGAGGCTTGCTACCTTTCCAATGAAGCTCATGGCACAAATCGTCAGGATTGGTCCGAAAACAACTAAGAGCGGCTGTCTAATTCTATCGACAAGTTGCCCCAAGAACGGTTGTGTCAGCGAGTTAGTCACAAGGCGGAGCGTTCCCAAAACTCCCACGATGGTCAGTGAAAGATCCAGCCGGTCGATGAGTATTGGAAGAAGGGGGGCAAAGAAACTTGCGTATCCGTCGTTAATAAGATGACCCAAGAAGAGAGGAGTTGTCCTCTTCCAAGGCTTACTGTGACTATCTTTGGACACGGGGTGCGATCATACCGCAGCCAGCCCCAGTCAGCAACCCAGTTTGCATCAGTGGATGTCCCGTGATACATCGCCTATGATGGAGGGCAATGCCGTTCACGTGAGGTTCTCCATGAAGCAGGTCTTCATCAGTCTATTCATCGCTGTAGCGGTTGCCATGATCGGGGTCGGCATCATCGCTCCCATCCTCCCTCTCTATGCCAAGACCTTTGCTGCAAGTGGCTTCTCTATTGGCTTAGTTTTTTCTGCCTTCTCCCTTTCTCGGGGCCTGCTCGGTCCGCTCATCGGACGGCTCTCCGATCGGGTAGGGCGGAAGCGCATTCTAATGATCGGCCTTGCCTGCTACGCCTTCGTCTCCATCCTCTACGCCTTGGCGATGAGCCTGTGGCAGCTTGGGCTGTTTCGCTTGATCCAAGGGGCGGCTTCGGTGATGGTGACGCCCATTGCTCAGGCGTACATCGGCGACATCACCCCACGAGGGAAAGAGGGGCGCACCTTGAACCTCTTCCACTCATCGATGTTTCTAGGGATGGCTTTAGGTCCTCTCCTTGGCGGAGGGTTGAGTGCCCTGTGGTCATACCAGCTTGCGTTCTCCGCGATGGGGGCCCTAAGCATGGTGGCCCTCCTTCTTGTCGGGAGGACGGTGCCAGCCGATCACATTCACGGGGGGCACCATGAGCGACCGACAGAGATCGCACCGCTACGCAACGTTATGAGACACGATGCGGTGAAGGCAATCTCCGCGTACTTCGCCACGCGAGGGTTCTGGCGACAGGGGTTCAATACCTTCTATCCACTGTTTGCGGTGGCAGCAAGCGGATTGGGTGAGGCGAGCATTGGGGTGGTCCTTACAACGTACATGCTCGGAGGTGGTCTTCTTCAGATACCGTTTGGCTTCCTTGCCGACCGCTACGCGCGCTTCCCCCAGATCGTTCTTGGTAGCACCCTCGCCCCGCTGCTGCTGCTTGCCGTTCCCTTTGTTCGCCATGTCTGGGCAATCATCCTGATTACCTTCGCGATGGGAGCGTTGTCCGCCCTCTCGCGCGCCTCGGTCCTGGCCATCCGTACCGAGCTGGGCCGAACGCACGGGATGGGGACGCTGGCCGGGTTGCAGGGAGGATCGTTCGCCGTGGGACAGATGCTTGGGCCGTTGGTATTCGGAGTGATCGCTGACTTTTTTGGACTATCGGCGGTCTTTCCGTTTGGAAGCGGGATTGGCTTTTTGGGAACAGGGTTTGTGGGGGCATGGCTTTATCGTTGGAGCCATCGCACAAGATCCCCAGTTAATTCTGGCTAGCGTTTTCGGTGAGGATTTAGAGTAGCCCTTCGATGATCTCCGGGCTGAGGTAGTCTGGGTGACCCACGTAGCGGATCACACCCTGACGATCAAGGAGAAACGTGTGAGGGAAGCGGTCGACCTCGTAGAGCGCGGCGATCGGGTTTTGGCTTTTGTACCCCGGCTCCCAAAGGCTGACGAAGTCAGTGTAGCCGTTCTGGCTGAGAAAGTCGATCGCATCTTTTTTTTCTCGGTCGGTGCTCACGAGGACCACCACCAATCCTTGTGACGCGTGTTGATCGTAGAGATCCTGTAGGTGAGGCATTCTTGTGCGACACGGGGGACACCAAGCTCCCCAATAATCGATCAGAACGACAAAACCGCGGTACTCAGACAGCGTAATCTCCTGCCCATCAGTGGTATGAGCGGTGAAGTCAGGGGCGGTCTCACCCACGTCGAGGCCAACCGGCGGCCCAGCATCGCTTACCGTAATGGACAATTGATCGTTTGCTTCATTTCCTTGCGCGTCGGTCACGGTGAGCCTAGCGTCAAAAGCTCCACCGGTACGATAGGTGTGATGGACGATGATGTTAAAATCTTCGCCATTTATCGGCTCAGACTCGTCACCAAAGTCTATGGCGTAGGCTATTTTGTCTCCGTCAGGATCCCCGCAGTAAGAAAGATCGAAGGGAATCTCGAGGGGGGCTGACCCGCTAATCACCGGTGCGTTCAAAACCGCGATTGGAGGTCTATTCAGCAGACACCCAGCAAGCGCGGCGCCCACAATGAGGCATAGGAGGAACATCCGTGAGTGACGATTCCTGATAAGTGGCCTTACCGCAGCTTTCATCACGGCAAATGATATAACGATCGCACCTGCCAAAAACGAAGTGCGGGCGATGACAACCGGACACGTACTCTCTCAGTTGGTGTAACCGATGTCCAAGAACCGCGAGGACCAAGGCAAGAGAAACCACAATGGGCTTGACTCCTCGTAGCATCCTGGCTAAGATGAGGGGTGATCGAGAAATGCTGACGAAAGAGCCAGTCTTTCAGCCTTTACTCATTTACATTGTTGTGCCCCGCTAGTGGGGCGGTTCACCGACCATTACGTTTGATCACTTCTTGGAAAGTGTTAACTGTTAGAGTTTGTTGGTTTGTGAGAATAAGGAGAATTGGATGAAGCGGTATAAAAAGCTCGTAAAAGATCCGATCGTGCGCGAGGAAGAGGTTCTCGCGCTGTGGAAGAAGAATACAACCTTTCGAAAATCTCTCGAGATGACCAAAGATGGCCCGCGTTATGTTTTCTACGAGGGACCGCCGACGGCCAATGGACGACCGCACTTCGGTCACCTGATGCCACGAGTGTATAAGGACCTCTTCCCCAGATACAAAACGATGCAAGGGCTCTACGTCGCCCGCAAAGGGGGCTGGGACACGCACGGCCTGCCGATTGAGATCGAGGTGGAAAAGGAGATCGGAGTCAACAGCAAACCCGAAATCGAAGCGTACGGCGTGGAGAAGTTCGTTGAGCGATGTAAGGAGTCGGTTTGGCGGTACAAGGCGGAATGGGAGCGGATGATCGAGCGTATGGGGTTCTGGATTGATCTTGAGAACGCTTACATCACCTACACAGATGAGTACATCGAGTCCGTCTGGTGGGAGCTCGCCCGAATGTTCGAGCGGGGCCTCCTTTACCAAGGACACAAGGTTCTTCCTTACTGTCCCCGTTGTGGTACCGGTCTCTCCTCACACGAGGTGGCTCAGGGGTATGAGAGGGTCGAAGATCCCTCACTTTCGGTGCGAATGCGCATCGTAGCTGACCAGGACTCGCAGTACAAGGAGGAACGGCCCACCAAGACGGCGTTGCTTACC
>CAZOUO010000157.1:0-5701 GCA_964582975.1 uncultured Thermotogae bacterium
TTAATGAAGGAGGCTTTCCCCGTGATTCGATTCCGGACAAAGGATCTAGCCATCTTGACCGAGGAAAGATGTGAATGCGGTCGGACGCTGCCGCGCCACTCGCGGATTCTTGGCCGGGCCGACGACATGATCAAGGTGATAGGGGTGATCCTCTTCCCACGGCAGATCGAGGAAGCGATCATGCGGGTCGATGGAACCTCGGAGAACTACCAGATCGCCAAGGAACAAAAGGTCCCACTGACCACGCTTCGCGTCCTTGTCGAGCCAACTCTCGAGCGATTTGGCGCCGGAAGGACCGAGAAGTTGGCCGAGCAGATCTCCCAGGAGATCTATGCCATGCTCAGCGTTCATGTAAACGTGGAGGTCGTCCCACCGGGAAGCATCCCCCGCAGTGAAGGGAAGGCAAAGAGAGTGGCCGAAGCGGAATAAATGGCATCCCTTAATACTCTCAGGTCAGTTTTTCTTGTCTGGGGTGACACCCCGGCAAACACGGCTAGGAACTGATGTTGATTGCTGAAAGGCTCTACTCTGCTCATGAGGCCCTTGGCGATTGCAGGTCTGCGCCACCGGAGCAGTGGCGGCTTCTGTCGAACTATTAAAACATCATTCTGATCAGCCGCTCGAGCAGCTGGCTTTGCATGCGATTTATCATCCACCCTTCAGAGACCCGTTTGGTCAAGAAAGACATGGTCGGAAAGCTGTGCTGCAGGAACATGATCTTGTGCATGCGCAGCTTGTTTTGAATCGCCAGGCCCCACTCACCTATCATCTCCCCAGCGCCCTGACCGACCTGATCGTGATTTCCGGAGATCCACTTCAGAACGTTGAAAAATGAACAAGCTTGCCCTCGTGATCAAGGATGGCAAGATCCTATTCTATAGATCAAACGAATCTCAACAAAAGTGAGGGCAGAAGCCACGAGTAGCGGACAAGAACCAGGGAATAAGGCATGTGTCGCAAAATGCGGCTAATCGCTTCTCCCACTCATTTGGTGAGAATGTAGCTCTGCAAGCCCGCCACCACCGCCTGAAACTCCTTGCCCACCTTCGCGGCGCTGAGGGCGCCTCCGCTGAAGCCTGTCATCCCTTTGGCCACCACCACGGCGACGTGGTCCTCCTTCTTTCCTACCGTTACGTTGAACTTCTCGCGGCGCACCAACGGGCCCAACATCGCTCCCCAGGCGGCACTCCCCCGACCGTAGATGCCCTGCAACTTGTCACCGCTCTCCAGCCGATAGCCCCGCTCTCCCATGAACAGGGCCACCTTTTCCGCAATCTCCTCGGGGTTCACCCCAGAGAATTCCATCGTGCACGATTTCTTTGTGGTCGTGGACCCCACCATTGCCACGTTGTCCATTTTTGCTCCTTTCTTCCTTAACCGCGAAAGCGTCTCTGTGTCCCCCTCATGGGCGAATACCTATTGGAACCATCGTAGCGAGGTGACCCTCCCAAGACAAAAGGACTTATCTGCAAAACCTTCTCGTGGGCGGTGTCCCGAGTTCTCGCAGAATACAATCTACACCGAAGAAGACAAGAGCAGCCCAGCGGCTCTGTAATATGAAGCTAACCCGGAGCCTGTCCGTTGCGCAGGTTATTACGTATACTCGCTGGTGGAATGACTTTCAGAAAGGCGCTCTGGCAACAGCAACGATATTAAGTCTTTCGCCGTCACAAGTTTAGAAGATCAACCGCAGCAACAGGGCCAACGTGAAGCGTGGAATAATCGTTGTAAGGTGGAAGATACCCTCGAGGGCCACCTGAAGCCGCGGTGAAAGGTGCAGTTCAAACCCGCCCCCTGCTGCGCCGTAGGCCAACGGCAGTCCCGTGTCTACGACGTACTCGATGCCGGCGGAGCCTTGAAAAAAGCCGCGGCAAAACTCCCCGAACAGCCAGGGCTCGGTATAGAGGCGCGCGAGGAATCCAGCCGCCATTGTCTGTTCGTATCGCGCGGCTTGAAAACCGAGGCCCAGTCCGTTCAATTCCCACTCGATCTCCGCGCCGACAAAGGCCTTCTTTGCCCATGTGATCCCCGGCTTAACACTCAGCACCAATCGGTTGTCCGAAAAGGCAATCCCAGAAAGCAGAAGGACTATAATGCCAACGACGAGCACAGTGCGCATGGTCCTCACCTCCCGAGACCACAAATAGCCTGGAGCCACGGGCTGTGTGAAGCGTGAGAATTGACGGATCGATGCGAACTACCAATGTCGACGCCACGAGAAAGGCGACGGTTTCCCTTGATTCTGCCAAACAGCTACACTCACATTTGAACCGATAAAGAAGGAGCGATGTTCAAGGGGGGAGCAGGCGTCTGATTGCAATCCTGGTTGGATATGGCGTGGCCTGTTGGGGCGAAAGCGATACAAAGATGGCCAGGTTGGAAGAGCAGGTTGCAGCACTGGAGGAGAAGCTCGAGGCGGCAGGGTCCATAAGCATAGAGCCGTTTCTAGGCACGTGGGAAGGTCAGCGTGCAGGGTACCACGGTGACACTATCGGTGAGCGCGTACGATGAAGCTCACGCCGATATCAGAATCGATATCTACGACGTCGATGGCGTACTCTACGCCACCTCGCCGGGCATCGTGCAAGCCCTTCCCCTTGGACACATGTTCATTCTTCTTGCCGAAGCAGACTACGCCATGGTCTGGGTGCTTAGCCTACAAGACGGTGGGAGCCTACGCGATACCGGGATGGTGGCGTGGGACGCCGGAGCGCTCGCCTACGCCCGTGATCCTGCTGGATCGGTGGTGTTTCAAAGAGCGCAAGGGACCGATTAGGGCTAGGAAACGAGGTCAGTTAACCGAACTTTCGTTTGTTTGCTTTCGTGGTCTTTCGAAGGATAGGCTAAGAGCAACGCCAACGGGTGTGAAAGAAGGGCAGATATTGCACAAGTGGAGCTCCAAAGTGGCGCTTGTCGCCGTGCTGTCGGGAATGTTGGCACTATTGGAGGGATGCGTGCTCCTGGGGTTGGGTCCGGCCACTCGCTTGAATCCATGGCCCATGTTCCGCCGCGATCCTCGTCACACCGGCCGCAGCTCCTTCCGGGGACCGCAAGCGGCCTCTTTAAGATGGACGCACTCCACAGGTGGGGCGGTGATCTCCTCCCCAGCGATCGGCGGCGATGGCACGATTTACGTGGGATCGAACAACGGCAATCTCTATGCCCTAAATCCCGACGGCTTGCTCAAGTGGACCTACCTCACCGGCGGGTGGGTGTATTCCTCGCCGGCAATCGGCAGCGACGGGGCCGTCTATGTCGGCTCGTGGGATAATGATCTCTACGCGATCGGCCCGTGAGCGAGGTAGAGTCTAGACCCGCGTCTTGAAAATAAGGTCTGTGTTACTGGAATTCCCTGGGGAGATCTGGGAGTGATGAGCGCCTCTTGTTTTCGAGTGTGCGGAAATCAACAGCGACCGAGAGGGATCGATGAGAAGGAAAACCGCGGGGGTGGTACTGATCACCGGGGCGTCGTCGGGAATCGGGCGTGCTTGCGCCGTTTACCTCGTGCGCCGAGGCTACTACGTGTTCGGAACGACGCGCCGATCACCCTACGAGGTCCAAATGGATCTGCGCCAGGAGGTCGGTGCGACCGATCGGCTTGAGATTGTCGGGATGGACGTCGATCGCGATGCATCGGTCAGTCTTGCGATCAGCGAGATTGTTGATCGCACAGGCCGGCTCGACAGTGCCGTTAACTGCGCCGGATTTGGGATCGCGGGGCCGGTCGAGGACACGTCCGACGATGAAGCTCTCGCAAACTTCGAGACGAACCTGTTCGGAACCTTGCGGGTTTGCCGCGCGGTCCTTCCAATCATGCGGCGACAGGGCTTCGGGACGATCATCAACGTCTCCTCGATCGGTGGCAGGATCGGGCTTCCGTTTCAGGGAGTCTACAGCGCGACCAAGTTCGCGTTAGAGGGACTCACCGAGGCGCTGCGGATGGAGGTGCGGCGGTTCGGCATCCGCGTTGTACTGATCGAGCCGGGCGACTTTTGTACGGAGTTCACGGACAATCGCCGCATCGTGCGCCGTGCAAGGGAAGATGACGCGTACGCGGAGATGTTTCGCACGACCCTCTCCATCGTTGAGACCGACGAGAGAAACGCCGCTCCACCGAAATCGGTCGCTTCGCTCGTCGCGCGCATCCTCGCGTGCCGCTCGCCGCGGATTCGGTATACAATCGGACCGGTGTCTCAACGTCTCGCCGCGCATGTGAAGAACGTGCTCCCGTCGAGGTTGTTTGAGTGGGGGCTGAAGAAGTACTACCGTGTGGACTAGTCCGTCGGCCGCTATGCGAGCGGCGAGGCTCACGATACACCGTGGGCGGAAGGGAGGAGAGCAGGGTGGATCTGTTCGAGAAGTGCCGCGGCTTCTACTCCGATCCAGCAGTTGCTGAGAGCATGGGGTATCCGACCAGCCCGAGACGCGTCCAGGAGATGGGACTATATCCGTACTTCATCCCGCTCGATCACACCGAGGGGACGCAGGTTGAGGTAGAGGGTAAACGGCTGATCATGCTCGGCTCCAACAACTACCTCGGATTGACGACGCATCCCGAGGTACGCGACGCTGCGACCGACGCGATACGCGAGTTCGGCACCAGTTGCACAGGATCGCGCTTTCTCAACGGGACGCTCGCCCTGCACGGCGAATTGGAGCGACGACTGGCGTCGTACGTCGGCAAAGAGGCGGCATTGGTGTTCAGCACGGGGTATCAGACGAACCTCGGCACGCTGTCCGCCCTGATCGGGCGCGGCGATGTCGTGATCTGCGACAAGGAGGATCACGCCAGCATCATCGATGGATGCCAGCTGGCGCTGGGCCGGATGCGCCGGTTCCGCCACAACGACCCACAGGACCTACGGCGCGTGCTGTCGGCCTGTCCGGCCGAGGGGGGGAAGCTGGTGGCCGTCGATGGCGTGTTCAGCATGAGCGGTGAAATCGCTCCGCTTGTCGATCTGATTCCGGTGTGTCGCGACTACGGCGCTCGCCTGCTGGTCGACGACGCGCACGGGATCGGAGTGATCGGCCAGGGGCGAGGAACAGCGGCCCACTTCGGGGTGACCGAACAGGTCGACTTGATCATCGGGACGTTCAGCAAGTCGTTTGCATCGATCGGCGGTTTCGTCGCCGGGGACGAGACGACGATTCACTGGATACAGCACCTGGCGCGCTCTCTCATCTTCAGCGCCAGCCTTCCCGCTTCCAACGTTGCCGCAGCACTGGCCGCACTCGGGGTTATGGAGCGCCAACCCGAGCTGGTCGCCCGTGTCAACGCGATTGCAGATCGGATGCGCGACGCCTACCGCGACCTCGGCTTCGACGTCGGCGAAAGTGAGACCCCCATCGTTCCCATCTTCATCGGCGAATCCCTGACCGCGATGCGCACCTGGCGAGCGTTGTTCGATGCCGGCGTCTACACCAACGTCGCCATTCCGCCCGCCGTCCCGGCAGGCAAAGCTCTGCTGCGGACAAGCTACATGGCGACGCACACCGAGGAGCAGATGAGACGCGTCCTCGAAGCCTTCGCCACAGTCGGCCAAGCGTGTGGGCTGATCTGATCATCGGAGCCGAGCCGATTCTCATCGCTGAGCGATCGTGAGGGGATTGGTCTTGGATTCCGGCAAGTGGAGCGATCTTCACTCCCTAGCCTGAGTTTACGACTTAGGGGCTGGAAGGTCTCCCAAGTTCCCAATGATAG
>CAZOUO010000158.1:0-5652 GCA_964582975.1 uncultured Thermotogae bacterium
GGAATGCCATAGATGTCAAGCGCTACACTATCCGCGAAGTCGGGGTAACTTCAAAGAAGGAAAACCGGCTGGTCGAAGAGGTGTCGGGAGATAACGTAGACGGGACGACGAACATCATTCCCATCATGGACCTTACTACGCTGCGGGAGGGATACAACAGCATACTGCAATACATCTACTCACCAAGGCATTACTACCAGCGTGTTAAGACCTTCTTGCGAGAGTATGAGCCACCGAAGCTCCATATCTCGCTTGACTTTCAGTCCATCCTAGCGTTCTTTCGTTCCGTGTACAGGCTTGGTATCATGGGCAGGGAGAGGGTTGAGTATTGGAAGATCCTACTATGGACGCTTTTTCACCGTCCCAGGTCGTTTCCGCTGGCCGTCACATTTGCAATCTATGGCTACCATTTCCGCAAGACCTGTGAGCAGCACGTTGCCTTAGGCTAGAGCACTCCTTTCGATGACTATTCTGCTGTTTTGGGCAAAGCGATAACCAGGCCTGCTCCCAAAGCCGATACGCAGTGCGAAGATCTCTCCGTGGTGGATAAACGTTCTGGCCGACGACTGGGATTGACAGGGGTAAGCGATCTCTCCCGAGTAACTGACAAGCGGCTTCGGTGTTCTTGGTGAGGCGTAGAAAGAATGTAGTTCGTTGAACAGGGCAGTGGCGGCTCTTCGCTTGGCGGGAGAAAAGGTCGTCTTCTGGACAAAGAAAGAAACGTGGGCCCGAACGCGATGAGCCGCATGCCTTTTCTTGTCCGGCGGTCAGAACAATAGCCTGTAGGACCCGTCGGGATCTCGCATCAAGAGCTGTCTTCTGTTGCAAGTGATATTGTGAAGTCTCTGAGTCTACATCGTAGATGTGATGAACCTGCGCGGAGACGAAGATCTCACGACATAGAAAAGAAAGCCCAGAGGCCCTCGCTGTATCGCGCTCTATAGAGAAGAGAAACCTACCTGGCTAGCAGGGACCACCACACCAAAAGCCGGCAAACGCGAAGATCCAAAATGCCCAGAAGAAAGCTAGAAGCAGCCAAGCGCTAACACACATGGTTCGCCTCCTTAGAACGGGTTTCAATTATACCTTACCGGACCGAGCACAAAATGTCAGTGATGTAGATTACACCTCTCTATGGACAAGCGCTCTCAAAGAATATCAAAAATAGGACGATCGACCTCAGTGCATCTCAGTAAGAGGGCCACCTTAACGGGAGCAAGTCCCCCTTCAGGGGCGACTTGTTTAGCCGCCACTTGGCCGAATGAGAGCCCCGGTATTGTCTCCAAACATCCTTGATTTACGCTCCATATTTATGGTAGGATGGAGGACTCCTTTCCGGAGCTGCAGTGGTGAGTTCATCCTATATTTCTCGATGAGGGGGTGAATTGCATGGCACAGGAGGTGATCCTCGACAAGCTATCGATCTATGTACCACAGTCGAAACAAGCGGAGAAGCCAGTAGAACGGTTGATCAAGCTGGGAGAGAAGAGGGACCGGTCGATCAACTACCTGGTCGTTGAGGCGATCCTCGAGTATCTGAAGCGAGAAGAGAAAAAGTGATAGAGACGCCGGAGACATGAATCCTATGTGCTCTGGACGTCTATTGGTGGTTGATATTTCTTAGTTCTGTTCGCCTCTCATGAGCGCACCGTTGGGCGGCAAAATTCGTACCTGCGTGAAGGTTGCCCGGCGCTTTTTTGTAGGTACCTAAAAATATGGCTATTCGCAACAGCAGGAACCTGCTGTTGCATCAACCAGTAGGGGACGACTCGCTTGGGCTCTAAACGCGCAAAGGGCGCTTGCCGTTGCCAAGGAGAAGCCATCACACGTGCTCTAAGATTCGCGTAACACCGAGCGGAGGGATACAGTGTGGTGGATGGAAAGGAGGTATGCGATGAGAAAGGGAATAGTTTCTCTGGGGATAATTGTCTGTATAGGTGTTCTCGCGCTTGCTTCTTGCTACTACTCTGACAGCCCGGGTTGCCTTTGCTTCGACGACACCGCGACGTGGAATCCAGCCGGGACTTGGATTCAGGATATCGCCCTGGACACAGTGGGGACGAAGGAATCGTGCGTGAAGGATGGTGGAAAGCCGTTCTATCAGATGCGGCTGGGACTAAATTCAAGCAGTTCCGCGACGGCATTTGCAGCTATGCTTGAGGTGTTCATTGGACCGACTCTTTTCAACCGAGAGGCTTGGTGCTCGGAGACAATCTCGTATTGGCACCGCGAAGCTGGGATTCCGTATAGCACGGGATATCGGGGTAGCACGTGGTACCACGACTGGCAGCTGACCAATACTGAGGCAATCCGTACCTTCTATTCGGTGGAGGAACAGCTCGGGCCACTGCTCGGTCCGATCGCGATATCCGGTGGCCGCGGCCGATGGATCGACTGGAGTGATCTGGACTACTCGGACTTCCGCCCTGGGATCAACGCACCAGCCCCTGGATCATACGTTTTAATCCGCAAGTACGATGATGCTACTGCAACCTGGAATGGCAAAAGCCACAGCATGATGATCAACGAGATGACGATCCATCGGAATGCATCCTGGGACGTGGTGAGAGTCAAGGTCAGTCTCCTGGATGGGAATTGGGGCAACCGAGTGCGCGACACGGGGACCCTCGAGGATCTGATCGCCTACACGCCGGCGGGATCTCGATGGTATGATGGCCGGAAGATATTGGGCTTTGGGGTCGATCTTGATAGCAGTGGATTTCCGCTTTACGATCCGGACCGGCGACACCTTGAGCTAGACCTGGATGGAGATGTCCCGCGCACCAAGTCATTGCCTACGAAAGACCCGATGTGGGAACGTTTCTACGCACCGCTCGTTCAAGAGCTGGTAGACTACGCGATCAAGGTGAAGGACGGTCCGAATGTCACCGGGCCAAGCTCCGTGATTGGCAGAGGTGGCATTCCGGATGGGCAGGCTGTGTCGTGGGTGTTTGGATCGCAGCTGAGTCACACACAGGCGAAGGCCGTCGAGATCACCATTGACTTGCTCCAAGACCACCCTCTTTTGCTTAAGGGCATTGCCCTTTGCTGGGAAGGAGCTGTCCCTATGGGATACTCGGTTCGGTACGCCGCTGACGGCCAGCGCTACAAGGAGGTATTGCCTCCTGACATCGGATCTCTTGTGCTACCGTCACAGCGGCTCAGCACTGTCTTGATCCCGATTGCATTCGGGGAAGAGAGCTCGAGAGTCCGGATGATTCAACTGTACTTCCCTCCAGGGTCGTTTTCCGGGGAAGCGAAGCTGACCGAACTACGCTTCATCTACGATTGGGGACCAGGCAAGGACGCGGAGTTCAATCCGTCTGTCCCCGGGCCGAGCGCCAGTGAGGCACTGTCAATCAGCGTCTCAGCGAGCGCATCAGCAGCACATGAAATGGCGTACAGCCATGTCCTTGTCGTCTCTTGGAAGGTAGCCGGGGGCACACCGCCATATCAATTGACCGTCAAGGTCACAGGGCCGGACGGTGTAACAAGGCTTGAGGACGAGGAAGCGCTTGAAGGAACGAGAAGATTTGAACTTGCGTATCCAGACGGGGGTGCCGTCATGGCGAGCGTGGAGGTTGAGGACGGCGCTGGATCGACCGCCTCGGGGATGACCAGTGTCTCATTGGATGATGTGACTCCCTGAAAGCGGTCCACATAGAGCGTTAGCACGTCAGGCGAATGCGACAGCGCAGAAACGGTACCGTGAGGAGAAAAGATTTGACGGTACATAGAGGGTCTGTAACTCTTCGCCCGTTAGCCACTCAGAAGTTCGAAAGTCATCCACTAGACTCCAGACCAAGGGATTTGAACTTAGCAGTTGTCTAGCAACGCTTCTTCCGCAACCGTAGGCTTCTTCTGTTGCGAAAACGTTGGGAGAGCGCCGCCAGATTGCGCGGGCCGAAGCAGAGGGCAAGCTGGGCATTTTGCGGGCCCATCCGTCTAGCAAGTCAACCCTCTTCCCCGAATCACTAACGTGATTAGTATGCGGTGTACTCGGTGTAGAAAACGAACCACCAACCTTTCGATTGTGACGACTTCTCTGGGACAGCCTCAGGAAATGCGTTGAGTACTTCTTCCGCTGAACCGAACGCATACGTGTACGCTACATAAGTCCCTTCAAAGCTTGGTGTTGGTGGTGAGGGATCGATCGTCACGTTTCCTTCCAAAAGCTCTCGCCCTCGGAGGTTGGGCTTGTCCCAGGAGAACGTTACATGTCCAGATAGGTGCCCTCCTCCACTTACCACAACCTTGCCTTGAAAACCAGATCGTCCTGGCCCAATGTAGAAAGACTCCACTCCCAGCATGTGATAGACGTTCCCAGTCTTTCGGAACTCCACCGGACCTACGAGGTAGCCCGAGACTTCAGACACGAGAGTCCCATCTGGGTCGTACCTCGCAGCGTCTTCGTCCCAAGTGATTGATACAACCGTTGGCGCGGCGGCCAGAGCCAACGCTCCTACAAGAAGCACCAAGCCCATTCCAACCGCTAACAACTTGCGCATGATTAGCCCTCCTTTTCCAAGGATGCTCCTATTATAGCTGTTATACAAACTAGAATCCTGAAAGCACCGCCTGTTACAGGTTATTCCCTGTTGACAAGGAATAGGCCTAGGGCTTACTTGGCAGTCATACTTGAGTTGGCGTGTCGCCTCTCAGGGCACCTTCTGGAAATGTAAGAGGCGAGGCGTGTAAGATCGCTCCACTAATCGAATGAGAGCCCCATTATTCCCCTCCTGCGCTCCTTCCTGGGGTTTGGTATACCCTCTCCCCCCACAAAACGTTACATCGCCCTGCTCCGACTGGATAGCTCCACACATGTTAAGAGGCCGATGTAACAAAATGCCACTTCTGTTACATCAATGGTGCAAAGCCCGTAGTTAAGAGAGGTTTTTCTTTGGCCTGTTGACACTAATGTAATGTTTCACTATAATATGCCCTGAAAGTTACTGCCAGAGAGGGGGTAGCGTGAACCCGGTCGAACCGATTCGTGATCTTAGCAAACTGGTGGAGATCAAGCGACGCCTCCAGCGCACCAACCCCCGCGACTACCTGTTGTTCACTTTGGGAATCAACACCGCACTTCGCGTCGGTGACCTCCTCGCGCTACACGTAAGGGATGTCATTGATGAAGACGGGGCGGTGAAGCAGTTTGTCACACTGCGTGAGCAGAAGACGGGCAAGGACAAGCGGGTCAAGCTGAACGATGCGGCCACAGAGGCCATCGACTACTTCATTGAGAAGACCAAACCGAATCCAGACGCTCCCCTCTTCAGAAGCTCACGTACCGGTAAACCGTTAACGCGCGTACAGGCATGGCGGTTGATCAATGGATGGGCCCGCGAAGCGGGAATAGTCGATCGGATTGGTACCCATACTCTGCGCAAAACGTGGGGCTACCAAGCAAGACAGAAAGGCGTCCCATTAGAGCTGATCCAACAGAAGTTGGGGCACTCTGCCCCCAGTATCACAAGGCGCTATATCGGGATCACCGCCGACGAGATTGAGCAAGTTGAGAACGAGGTGAATCTATAGGGTGGCCACCCTCGTATCCTTTCGCCGAGCTAGATCACCATCAAGCTGCGCCACTAGCCTGTCGAGTTTCATAGTACTGTTTACAGGTGGCAGGTTGAGGCAGGAGGAAGAAAG
>CAZOUO010000159.1:0-5639 GCA_964582975.1 uncultured Thermotogae bacterium
ACCAAGCCAGCTGAGGCCATTTTCCGTTCACTTAATATCCAGACGAGACACTAGCCTGCGGCGGTCAGGCGGTCCTTGTGGGCGTTGCAACAACGTTGTCCGTTCGTAACGTCGGGCTTTATGCCCGACAAGGGGAACGCTGTTCACAGGTTGCAATGCTACATTCCGGGGACCTTGGGGGGTGCAATACATGACGATCTGTTTACTACACCCCTCAAGCAGATAAGCTGGGCCGCTGCGTTCAGGACATCTTTCTTGGTCAGGAAGCGGCGGATCGCTATACTTCCCTCCAAGAGCGATGAAGAAAAGGATGCGCAAGAGAAAGACGTTGTCTCCTTCCAGGCGATTGAAGATTCCATGGGAGCGTGTCATTGTTTACCTCATCGTGTTCTTCGTCTTCTCCATGCCGCTTTTTATCTGGCCGGGGGTTACTGAGTACGGCTACGGAAAGTCGATTTTCGCACTGATTGGGATCTCGATTCTGCTGGTTCTCTGGGCAGGCTCTTCCTGGTGGCTAAGGGGAGAGTGGCAGCTACGCCTGCCCTGGTTTACCTACCCCGTTCTTGGACTGGTTCTCGTCTCCCTCCTTTCCTTGTTAGGAGCTACTAACGGACGTGTGGTGATCCAAAGCCTCACGCTTCTCGTCTTCTTTTTCCTATTCACCCTTTTGGTGGCCAATGTGGCAAAAGAAAAACGCGATGTTACCCTCATCCTCTATGCACTCCTTCTGTCTGGCTTCTTTGCCTCGCTCTACGGCCTGCTGCAGTACTTAGGTGTCATGCGTGGCGCCTACGGTGGCCATGGTCTAAGCGAAGTCATCTCGGCGATGGGAAACCGCAACTACTTGGGAGGGTTCCTCGCTTATCTTCTTTTCCCTTCAATTATTCTGATCGTTCGACTGCGGTCGCGGATCCTGCGTGCCCTCGCCATCGGCCTTCTTTCCTTCAACTTCGGAATGATCTTGCTTGTCCAGCAGACTGGGACCAAAATTGGGTTAGTTGTTGGAGCAGTGGGCTTTCTCATCGCGTGGGCAATCTTCCGGCCGATCGAGCCGATCCGACGTAACCGCGTTTGGCTTCTTGCACTCATATTCGTCTTTGTGTTTACCTTCCTTGTTGAAGCCCCGTCTGGACCGCTCAACTCGGTGGTTGGCCTGTCGGCGGATGGGAACTCGTGGCTGGGGAGACTGTGGAAGCGCAATGTGGACAAGGTCCGTACGTGGGACTGGTGGGTCGGGTGGGAGATGTTCAAGGACCATCCTTTCGTGGGAGTTGGGTTGGGAAACTACAAGCTGAACTTCATTCCGTACAAGGCAAAGTTTTTCGCCACGCCGCAAGGAGCTGGCTACAACTTCTACATCGATCGCGCGGCGCAGGCTCACAACGAATACGTTCAAGTTATTTCCGAGCTTGGCTCGCTCGGCATTCTTGCGACCCTTGCTCTTCTAGTAGCTATTCCGATTACCTTTTGGCGACGGCTCCGCGGCAACAAGAATGAAGGGGATCGTCTCGATTTGAGCCTCTTCGGTTGTGGGGTAGTGGTCTTTCTTGTCCATGCCGCAGCAAGCTTTCCCGCTCACCTACCCGCCTCCTCACTAGTGCTCATCGTTGTGCTTGGGCTTGCTTTTTCGCGCGCATATGGAGAGGCCGCTGTGGTGTCTATCCGGCTCAAGGGATGGTCCCACAAGGCCATTATCACGATTCTTACTGCGTTTTGTCTCGCTGTCTCCATTATTGCGGCCCGCGACTACTCCGCCGATCGCCTCCTTAACCGCGGGGTTAAGCAGCTTCAGATGGGGCAGGTCCGGCTCGCTGAGGCGACGTTTGAAGAAAGTGCCCGACGCGACTTCTGCCCCCGCCAGGTGTACTATCACCTCGCAACGGCAAAAATCCGACAGGGCCGCTACGAAGAGGCGAAGGCCGACCTGGAGAAATGTCTCACCCGCTTTGTCATTGAACAAGTCTACCTCAACCTGGCAAACCTGGCTGTCAACCTGGGGGATGTGGAGACGGCACGCGAGAATGTGGAACTGCTACTTGCGACACATCCGCATCCCGATGTCCGGATTCAAGCAGAATTCCTAACTGGGGTGATCGCCATCCGCGAGGGGGATTACGACCGTGCGATTGATGAACTAGAAGCCCTTGTAGAGGCGCATCCTGACTTCGAGCGATCTTACATTGCTCTTGGCGATCTCTTCCGCGCCAGAGGAATGCCGGTCAACGCGCGCAAGTACTACGAAAGAGCCCGCGACATAATAGAACCGAGGCTTTTCAGAACGCAGGACAGGCTTGCCTCCGTGACCACACTCCCGGCAGAGGAGTACGCCAGCCTGCGCAATGAACTTCTATTGCTCACTCAAGAGAAGGAGGCGGTGGAGGCTGCTCTCGCCCAGCTACCTCCGGTGGCAATCTGGGACGATCAGTCGTTACCTCCCTTTCACTTGGAAGACATCAGGGACGTATCGGTTGAAGCCATTGTAAGACTGATTGCGGATGTCGTGTTGGAACGCTCGGGAGCCCTTACCGACAGCCAGTTGATTGAGATCGCTCGGCAGACGGTCAACGAGGTTGTGTCCTCCAGAGCAGTTAACGCAGTTACAGTCGCGTTTTGGCGACCAGAGACCATCGTTGATAAGAAGACTCCCGCTGCTTCGGTTGACTGGGCACCTGATGGCGAGTGGGACAAAGCAGATACGGTCTCACCCGGAGACTACTCGAAACATGCCTACTGGGTTAATGCCAACGACACGGCGACGCGGTAAGGCGCTTGAGGGGCTGGTCCTCTGTAAATCACCAATGGTATCAAGCTGAGTACGCCATTCATGATCGTTGCTTAAAAACCCTTTCTGCCCTTCCTGTACCGGAAGTAGCAGTTTTCACGGCTGTTAAGATCCTTAAGCAATCTGTTGTCCACCTCCTCTGACCCATCTTTGACACCTACCAACTCGAAGTGCCCTTTGGTTCAGCAGCCGATAGATTTTGGGTAGACGTACACACTACGCTGTCTTCGATGGGGACAACCCGCAGGGGAGGATCCACTCCCGTTGCCTTGAACGCCTGGTAGGCGTTGCCGACAAGGTCAGTGCGTACCCCGTACACACACCACCTTTTCTGGTCTCTTCGCTTCCTCCAAAGCCGACACTTCGCAGGGTCTCGACACGTCTTTCGGGACAACCCTATGCTGCTCGAACAGCGAAGAGATAACTCCGACAGACCGGGTTCGAAAACAGGGCGACAGCAGGACCACCACGGAAGTAGATTGACAGACACCTACCCAACATGGCGCGCGCTTTCAGAGATGTCACTAGGATTCCGACCGGAATTTCAGCACCAACTTGGCAACTCAAATGGTACAACTTCCCCGTCCTCCGAAAACACCAAGAATGAAGATGTGACCCCGAAGCTCTGCAGATCTACACCCACATCGTTGACGAGGAGCTGGAGGACGCCCTCAAATCCTTTCGCCAAGCGACGGCGGTAACGTTGTAGAAGAACATCTCATCAACCTCACCAGCAACGAGATCGGAGACGTGAAAAATCGAGTGGGAGGACAGCTAAAACCGGTACCCAATCCCGAGAAAAATTTCTGAGTACCACGCTGCTATATCCAAGATAGGAAGGAAGAAGGCGACTTCACCGTGCCCAAAGAACCTTGACGTGAGGTAGTACCGTGCCCCGACCATTGCACCCAGCACCGGCCTCATCTGGAAACCCCGCAGCTCAATGTCGCCACTAGCCCCTACGTACGGAGCGAATTGGGGTCGTTTTGTAAAAGGCCAGTACTTCGCCGTAAAAGCAATGGCATAGGCTGGTGTTTGCGGCTCGATCGGGAGCGCCCTGACCCCAAAGGATGCGCGTATGCTGAAATTTGCCGAAATATCTAACTCTCCTGTTATGGCCAGAATACCGGATGACCCGATCCCTGCTGCAATGTCAAACGCTTGCCCTACAAATGCCAGAATCAGTACCAATGCCGCAAAGCAAACCACTCCAACTCCCTTTCTCATCCAAACCGCCTCCTCCATCTCTAATATGTCAACGGTCAACATACTTCAATGTTCGCCCTGGTCACAAATCGCCAAGGAAACTAGAGAGTGTTCCACACGACTGTATCTTTGAGAATGAGACAATCCTATCAGCAAACTGAAGGAAAGCCAGCACCAATAGGCCGAGACCACTAGCCCCAGGCTGAAGAAGCGGGTTCAGACGTTACGCATCAGAGGGCGTCGAAGTTGCTACAAAAGAAGGCTCTTGTTGCGATATCTGTCTCACCATATCGAAGATTTCCCTTGCAATGGGGATACCGCGTCCAGAGATAAAGGTGCTGCTTGCCACCATGTGTACCAGATCCAGTTTCTCGACGATCTGTCCCTGTTATTGGGTTAACCTCCTGTGCAACTTACGTCTCACTTGGGCTGACCAGATTTCGCTATCCCCATGATCCCGGCCGTAGACACACTTTGCCCTATCGGTGAGCACTTCAGTAGGGCTATAAGTTAAAAGAATACTTGACAGCTGCTTCCATCCGTTCTATATATTGTGGTGAAAGGAGGATTGAATGAAAAGAGCATGGTTGTATGGCGTGTTGGCAGCAGTGATGGCGTTGGGGATGCTCTCGCTGGTCTCTCCAGCGCAAGGGTTTGGCGGGTTTACCGCCTATCCAGGTGGACACTTGCTGATGGTCTATCAAGTGTCGCTGGAATATGAGGGGGCCTGCACCTATACGTTGGAGCTCACTCCCACAGGGGATGGAGAATACCTGACCCGCACCGAGACAGTGGCACCGGGCACTTTGGAAGATTTTGAGTCTCTCCCATTTCTTTTTGCATGGGCCCCCTCGCAATGGCTAGTGGGGGCCGGATGGTTCTCCTACTACGTCTTTCTTTTCACGTTCGGCCAGACCATCGAACCGGCACGTAGTTACGTCCTCCCAGGTGGGTTATCATTCGTTACTGAGGAGACCGTAACGATTGCCGGAGTTTCAGCCGTAAAAGGGGTTTTCACCTCCCCAGACGATCCGAGCGGACGGGTTATCATGGCTATAGCCCCGGACCCTGCTGTTCCTTATCCTGTTTGGGTACGGCAGGAACAACGTGTAAACTCAGGATGGGAATGTGTATCCGAAATAATCTTGACGAAATACGTCCATGACTGAGAATGGATGATTAAGTTCAGGCCCCAACCTTCCGAAGGAGCAGCGAGCTCAAGAAGGGACTAGCTTCTCGTTCCCATAGCACGCCGCTCCAGACCTTCCCTGTAGAATATTAGTATACGATATACTCATAACCACACACAACAACACACGCACCACTAGCCGTACCCGAGAGGACTTGAACTAACCGCCCTCTGACTGCATCAGGAGGCTGATCTCAGGCTGTGGCCGGTGGAGACTAAACCTCCGCTTCCGATTTCAACGTAACCCAAAGGACTCCCAGCACTTTTTGTGTGGGAAAGAAACGGGGACGGATACGAGCCGAAGCACCACGGGTTCCACTGTGGCAACACGAACAGCCGGCGAGAGGATTTGAACCTCCGACCCACGGTTTACGAAACCGTTGCTCTACCACTGAGCTACACCGGCAGTATAATCGCGATTATAACAAGCTTTCCGAAGCCCAACAACTGGAGGAGCGATGG
>CAZOUO010000160.1:0-5582 GCA_964582975.1 uncultured Thermotogae bacterium
CCCACTGCTGCCTCCCGTAGGAGTCTGGGCCGTATCTCAGTCCCAATGTGGCTGGCCATCCTCTCAGACCAGCTACCCATCATTGCCTTGGTAGGCCGTTACCCCACCAACAAGCTAATAGGACGCAGCCCCCTCCCCTTGCGACGGCGTGAACCGCCTTTGGCTAAAGGTCCATCGACCTCGAGCAACATTGGGTATTAGCTACCCTTTCGAGTAGTTGTCCCCATCAAGAGGGCAGGTTAGCTACGCGTTACTCACCAGTCCGCCGCTCCGTGACCGGTCCGCCCACCCCGAAGGGTGTTTGATCCGGCTCGATCGCTCGACTTGCATGTGTTAGGCGCACCGCTAGCGTTCATCCTGAGCTGGGATCAAACTCTCTTGGTTTCAGATTTGATCCAGTTTGTTTTTTCGGTGACAGGGGTGTTCTTTCAAAGAAAAGAGAACACTCTCACCACGCTATCCACTTTTCAAAGACCAGCTAAATTCAAAGTATATCGCCTTGGGAAAGACCTGTCAAGGATACATTGCTCCACGTGCGCAAGGACATCGCTGCCCGGCTGGAGGCTGTAGTGAGCAAGTGGAAAAGAAAGGCAGAGGCGAGATCTTCTCCAATACGCCGGCAATACTGAGGATAGAACCTTCCCAGAAGGCAAGCACCCCCCAATGAATCGCCAGAAATCAAACACCGGAGGAGATCTCGCGTACGTGCAGAGTCTCGCTGCAGACCCCACGGATCCATCACCTTTAGATTAATGAGAAGCTGAAAGTGAGACGAGGAAATCCTGGTTGTATCGGTAATTGCACGAATGTATAATGCGACGTGTCGTAGTAGCAGATTGTACCAGACATCTTTTGCACAAAATGTGAAGCAGAGGGTGATCGAGTATGTTCCTCTACGATTACGAGCTCGGCAAAGCGGCGGATATCGTAGTGCGCAACCTGTTTGCGCTCAAGCCGGGAGAGACTTTTGTCATCACGGCGGATACAGAATGCGACATGCGCGTGATTCACGCCACGGCCCGGGCAGCCTTCGCTGCCGGAGCCAAGCCGATGGTCATCCTGCACGCTGCTCCACTGGGGGTAGGAAAGGCTGCGGACCCCATGCTTCCTATTGAGGCCCTCGCCGGTGCCCTAAAGGGAGCCGACGCTTGGGTGGAGTTCAACAACCAATGGTTACTCTACTCAACACCCTATGACATCGCTTTCAAAGAAAACAAGAAGCTGCGCCATTTGAATCTCGTTGGGATGAATCCGGACATGATGGTCCGTTGCATTGGCAGGATCGATTTTGCAGCCCTTGAGCGTTTCCAAGAGACATTCTCGCAGATGCTGTCGAGTGCGCGACACGTCCGCATCACGACTCCAGCCGGTGAGGAGATTGAATTCGATCACGCACCGGGGCTACCCATCCGGTGTCGCATGGGATATGCGCACGAGCCGAGCTCGGAGATGCTCGCCGGCCAGATCAGTTCCACACCCGATTTTGACTCGATCCGTGGGACCGTGGTTCTCGATGGGTCGCTCGTACCGCCCTGCGGCAAGCTGGAAGAACCAGTTTGTCTCACGATCGACGCAGGGACGATTGTCAACGTCGAGGGAGGGGCACAGGCGCGGGAATTTGAGACTTGGATGAACAACTTCAACCACCCACAGATGAAACGGTTGGCCCATCTGTCCTACGGATTCAACCCGGGTGCCAAGCTCACTGGAGACATCGTCGAGGATGAAAGGGTTTGGGGCTCGACGGAGTGGGGAATCGGGAGTGTTCCTGCAACGATCGTTCCACCCGATGGGTTTCCAGCCCCATCCCATTGCGATGGAATCTGCTTAAACTCCTCGGTGTGGCTGGATAGCGAGCAAATCATGGACCAAGGAAGGTTGGTCAACCAGGAGCTCGTCACACTGGCCGAGCCGCTCGGCAAAAGCTAAGGATTCACCTGAGGCCTTTTTGCTAATCCATAGGGAATGATTTAGTTCTGCCTAAAATTTCCCGTTGTCCACTTCTCTTGACAACCTCCTAGAAGCTCGCCACTCTTAGACGGCAATGAAGAAGGACGCAAAAAAAAGAATCGAACAACTTCGCAAGATCATTCGGCACCACGACACGCTTTACTACGTCTATGATCGGCCGGAGATTACCGATGCCGAGTACGATGCGCTCTTCCGAGAGCTTCAAGGGCTCGAAGAAGCGCATCCAGAACTGATCACCCCGGATTCACCGACGCAGCGTGTGGGGGCAGCCCCGGCAGAAGGGTTTGCCACAGTTACTCACGCTGTCCCCATGCTCAGCCTGGGCAACGCGTTTAGTGTCGATGAAATAAGAGATTTTGACCGTCGTGTCAAAAAACTGCTCGATCAGGAAGTCGTCACCTATGTCACGGAGCCGAAGCTCGACGGGCTCTCCGTGGAATTGGTTTATCGTGACGGTGCCTTCGTCCAAGGCTCAACCCGGGGAGATGGCATCAACGGGGAGGACGTCACCCTAAACTTGCGGACGATCCGTAGCGTCCCGTTACGGCTACAAAAGCGCGATCGGCCTATCCCACCGCTTCTGGAGGTTCGTGGTGAGGTCTACATCGAGAAGGAGGCGCTCGTCCGTTTGAACCGAGACCGTGAGGAGGAAGGGTTATCTCGATTTGCCAACCCGCGAAACCTTGCCGCGGGCTCGCTGCGCCAACTCGATCCTCGGATCACCGCCTCCAGGCCGCTCAAGATCTTCTGCTACGACATCGGCCGTGTGGAGGGTCTCTCGATCGAAACTCAAGACCAGCTCTTGCAGACGCTCGACGAGCTGGGAATCCGCGTCAATCCGCTCTACCGACTCTGCCGCGGGACCGAGGAGGCCATCGACTTCTACGAGCAGCTTCAACAGGAGAGAGAGTCTCTCCCCTACGAGACCGACGGTGTGGTAATTAAGGTCAACGGTTTTGCGTCGCGTCGGCTTTTAGGTGAGGTCTCTCGCAGCCCGCGTTGGGCGGTCGCGGGAAAATTTCCAGCCGAACAGGGCGTAACGCGAATCCTCGATATCCAAGTCCAGGTCGGGCGCACGGGGACACTGACCCCAGTGGCGGTCCTTGAACCGGTCCGCGTACGCGGGGTGGAGATCTCAAGCGCCACCCTCCACAACGAAGATGAGGTGCGCCGAAAAGACATTCGCATCGGCGATACCGTCGTCTTGCAGCGAGCAGGCGACGTCATCCCTCAGGTGGTCCGGCCACTGACCGGACGCCGCACCGGCGAGGAGCGTTCGTTCACTATGCCGAAGAAGTGTCCGGTTTGTAGCAGCAAAGTAGCGCGCGTCGAAGGGGAGGTCGCCCACCGTTGCCTGAACGTCTCCTGTCCGGCACGCATCAAGGAGTCAATCCGCCACTTCGTCTCCAAGGGCGGTCTAGACGTCGATGGCTTCGGCACAAAACTCATCGCCCAGCTCGTCGACAAAGGGATCATCAAACGGTTAAGTGACATCTTTTCTCTCGATGCGGAAACCCTGGCCGAACTCGAACGAATGGGCCCCAAATCAGCGAGCAACTTGGTCGGAGCGCTGGAGAAGAGCAAAGCCGTACCTCTACCGAGGTTTTTGTTTGCGTTGGGCATTCCGGAGGTCGGCGATCATGCAGCAACACTTCTTGCTGATGCATTTGGCAGCTTGAAAACCCTGATAGAGGCGGCGGAAGAGGACCTGCTCGGCCTGCCGGAGATCGGCCCCCGCACCGCTAGGGCGATCGTGGACTTCTTTGCCAATCCGGAGAACCGGGCGATGATCTCGGAGCTTCTCAAAGCCGGGGTCACCGTTGAAGAAGTCAAGGGCGAGGTCTCAGCCGTGCTTTCCGGAAAACGATTCGTGTTTACGGGTACGCTTTCCTCTATGAATCGCGAGGAGGCGACAGAGCGGATCAAGAGTCTTGGCGCAACGGTCTCTTCCTCTGTCAGCGGTCGGACGGACTACGTCGTTGTGGGTGAGAATCCAGGTTCCAAGGCGGACAAGGCTCGCGAGCTAGGAGCGACCATGCTTACCGAGGCGGAGTTTATTGCACTAGTTGAGCGCAATGCCTAGTCCTAACTTGCTTGCTCTGAGCCGCGAGGAGCTCGTCCAATTTGTCGAGGCTCACGGAGAGCCAAGATTCCGTGCACAGCAGATCTGGCAGGCAGTTTATCGCGAGCTCGTTGTCCCGTATGAGTCAATTACTACTCTCCCACTAGCCTTGCGAAAGATGTTGACAACGGAGCTTCCGACAGATCCGCTATGCGCAATCGATGTCATTGAAAGCGAAAATAGGAACACCAGAAAGGTGCTGTTTCGCCTCGGCGACGGTGAGACGGTTGAAGCGGTTCTCATGAGGTATTCCCGGCGGTGGACCGCCTGCCTGTCCACGCAGGTAGGTTGCTCAGTGGGGTGCCCTTTTTGCGCTACTGGAAAGAGTGGATACGTTCGCAATCTCTCCGTGGGCGAGATCGTGGGGCAGGCGCTTCACTTCGCGCGCGAACTTAAGCAGCGGGGCGAACGACTGTCAAACATCGTCTACATGGGCATGGGGGAGCCGTTCCTCAATTATGACGCAACGCTGAAATCGATCCGCACTCTCAACGATCAGGAGGGATTTGCCCTTGGCACACGGGCGTTCACCGTCTCCACGGTGGGGATCGTCCCTGCAATTGAGCGCTTTGCGAAAGAAAATCTGCAAGTGAACTTGGCTATCTCGCTGCATGTGGCAAACGACGAACTACGAAATGATTTGGTCCCCATTAATCGTCGCTACCCGCTCGCTGGGCTTATCCACGCCTGCCGAGCCTACGCGGCGCTCACCAATCGCCGCGTGACCTTCGAGGTCGCCCTGATCGACGGGCTGAACGATTCCCGAGCACAGGCACGCGAGATGGCGGCCTTGCTTTCTGGCATGCTCTGCCACGTCAATGTGATCCCGCTTAACCCGATCCCGGAATCTTCCTTTCGCTCCAGTTCTCGAAAACGGACCAAAGAATTTGCGACGGAGCTTCAGCAGGCAGGGGCAGGGATACCTGTGACGGTTCGGCTGGGCAGAGGGATCGAGATTCAGGCCGGCTGCGGCCAGCTGCGCAGCCAGTCATCTCTTAGACAAGACACGGGCAATCACTCATTGAGCAGGCCGCGGTAGAAGTCGAGCGCCCGGTGCCCCCACCGCTCGGTTACGTGGTTCAATCCTTGCCCCACGAGCTGGCGGGCCCTCTCGCGGCTGATCTTCATGATCCGACCAACCTCAGCAAAGGTGTACGGACAACCGTCCTCGACGCCGTAGTGCAGTCGCAGGGCAAAGGCTTCCCGTGCCGATAGGCTGTCGAGCACGCGTTCTAGTTCATCGTGGAACAGAAGGCGAAGTGCTTCCCGCTCCGGCGAGAGTGCCGTGCTGTCCGCCACCAGCTCTTCCAACGTTTCCTCACTCTCTGCTCCGACTACCTGATCGAGTGAGAGGATTTCGTTGACCTGCATCTCAATCTGGCGTAACCGCTCGACTGAAACACCAACGGCCTTAGTGATTTCCTCGTCCTCGACGTACTCGTCTTTGTCAAGGTTGCGCATCTGTTCGAGCCTCCGCACGGCGCGGAAC
>CAZOUO010000161.1:0-5581 GCA_964582975.1 uncultured Thermotogae bacterium
GGACGCGGAAATCCTAGCGCTCCTCATCGAGCAGATGGACCGCCACCTCTAGGATCGACCACTTCTCCGGGGAGGGCTTCCACGCCGCCTGCTCGCGCGGAACACCCTGAACGAGCTCTCGAATGATCCCCGCCTGAGCCTCCAACCGATCGATTAACGCATCACTAGTTCACCATAGGTTCCCTCCTTGTCGCCATCGTAACCACGCATCCATGCATGATGCCACATGTGGGCCCCCACACGATCCTTGCCCCTGACGTGGGATATCTACCAGACCTTCAGTTTGAAGAAGGACGTCGACTCAAATATCACGAGGAACCGGGAGGCGAAGAACACGTTCCACGAAGCTTCGCGCCGATCCAGAAGCTATGTCTTCGAAACCGCCCAATCTGGTATCTTACGCCTTCACCCACTGCTTCACGGGACTCTCAAGGAAATCCTCAAGCGGGATTCCGCCGCCTCCGATGAGCAGCTTGCGTGACGGTTTGAATGCGTCGCTGAATCGCGCCATCCCTGCTTGTGTTTGACGAGTGCGGCCGCTCTTGACCTCCATCGCCACCAGCAATCGGCCTGTGCGAACGACGAAGTCGACCTCGCGATTACCCTCCCGCCAATAGAACACTTCGCAGATGCCAGAACTCTGCGCGTTTGTCAGGTGCGCGCCTACTGCCGATTCGGCCAGCTGCCCCCAAAACGGGCGATCAGCCTGCGCTTCGTCCAACGAGAGCCCCAATGGAGCGGTCATGAGTGCGGTGTTCAGTACTTGCAACTTGGGGCTCGACCCCCGTCGCCGCACTTTGCTACCCGAGAATTTCGGCAACCCCGTGACCATTCCCGCACCGGCGAGCAATTCGAGGTAATGCGCAAGCGTGGTAGTGTTTCCCGCATCTTGTAGCTGACCGAGCATCTTCGTGTACGACAGCACCTGTCCGGAATAGCTGCATCCCAACTCGAACAGCCTCCGCAGCAACGCAGGCTTGTGTACTCTTGTGAGCAGAAGCACGTCTCTGGAGATGGTGGTCTCGATCAGCGAATCGACGATATAGTGGGACCAGCGCTCCGGCTCAGCAATGAGTGGCGCCGCGCCAGGGTAGCCACCATAGAAAAGGTACTGGTCGACATTCCACCCAAACGCCAATTGCATCTCCGAGAAGGTCCAATGAGGAAGATGCAGCACTTCGAATCGCCCGGCCAGGCTCTCGGCAAGACCGCGCTGAATGAGCAGCGGAGCGGAACCAAGAAGGACGACCTTGAGCGCCCGACCTTTCGCCGTGTCCTCATCCCACAGTCGCTTCACCGTCTCCGACCAGCCTGTGACCTTCTGGATCTCGTCGAGAGCGAGGATGCTCCCACCTGTGTTCTCCCGTTCGTGCAAGACGCGTGCCGCGTCCCATTGCTCCTCGATCCATTCCCGGCCCCGCAGGGTGGGCTCGTCCGCACTCGCATATCGGGACGGGATGTCGGAAGCAGCCAACACCTGCCGCACGAGCGTTGTCTTGCCAACTTGTCGAGGGCCGGTCACGACTTGAATAAAGCGACGCGGTTCCGCGATGCGGTCAGCGACGAGTTCAGCGCTCGGACGCGTGTAGGAAGGAAGGGACACTTTACTCGCCATAGTGAGTAATTTTACTCAATATCTTGAGTAAAAGCAAACGAACAATTCGCGCCAACCTGGGACACACACCATGTTTCCGGATGCGTCGCGGTCGAGGTTAGAGCGTACATCCGCAGAACCCTCGTTCACCGCGCTACTTCATCAGCTCCCCCAGCGCCGGCATTAGCAGGTCGACGTAGGCGGGGGCCAGATCGAAGAAGTTGCCCGATGCGACAATCGTAATGTCATAGTTGGGAGCGTGATACATGACCGATCCGTATCCCACAGCTCCTCCACCGTGGCCGATAACCGTGATACCTTCTGGGAAGATGTATCGCTCCAATCCCAGGCCGTACCAGTACGGAATGCCGTGCTCGTCCGGCGCGTCGACGAAGGTCATCATCTCGGCCAGCGTCGCTGGATCCTGGAATAACACACCTGCGAGTACTGCTTCGAGGAAC
Source organism: uncultured Thermotogae bacterium (assembly GCA_964582975.1). Lineage (GTDB taxonomy): Bacteria > Bipolaricaulota > Bipolaricaulia > UBA7950 > UBA9294 > CAZDDA01. The sequence continues at coordinate 2,056 of CAZOUO010000161.1, forward strand.
TGAGCGAGATCGGCGGCCGTTGAGACGATTGCGTTCCCGCCTGCTGCACCGGCCATCGATGGGTCGGCATAGGTGACCTCGACCACACCACTGCCGACATCCGCGTATCCGTGCGCGTGTCCGGCGGGCATCGCCGTGTCGCCGGGATCCCGCACGGCCGTATCCTCAAGCCCCAACGGTTCGAGGATTCGCGACCGTACTTGCTCCCGCCACGATTGGCCGGTGGCCTGCTCGATGATCATCCCGAGGAGCGTGTAGTCGGTGTTGGAATACATGTAGCCTTCACCGGGCGGAAAGGTCGGTGCCTGTGCCGCGGCGAGATCGAGTACTGTCTCGATGTCCCAGATGGTGCTCGGATCGGCAGCGACGGCTTCGTGAGTCGTCTGGCTGACCCATTCGGCGATCCCACTCGTGTGGTTCAGCAACATGCGGACCGTGATCCGATCGCTGTCGGGAAATCTCGCTGCGGTCTCCTCGGGCAGCACCTCGGGCAACGTGTCGTCGAGCGACAGGACTCCCTCCTCGACCAACTGGAGGACAACGACAGAGATGAAGGTCTTGGTGATGCTGCCGATGCCGAACTTGCTGTCGAGACGCATGGCTTCGCCTGTCTCAACGTCGGCCATGCCGGCGGCGCCGGACCACACGCCAACCTCCGGTGCGTCGACGTAGAGCAGCGCGCCGGGGTAGCCGTAGCCGGGCTTGTGGCGATCGACCGCTCTCTCCACGATGCGCTGCAGCCGTTTTGTGAGCGCTTCGGGCTCTTCCGCGCCGATCCCGCCGAACACAATCGAGAACCCAACGAACGGACCGGACAGATTGAGGTCGGGCGAGTACAGCGCGATCTCCGCGTCGCCCCAGCTGATCTCGAACGGAGTCAGCATGTAGCCGATGCGGACGCCGAGCCCCAACCAATCAAGCAGCTGTACCTGCATGTCGACATAGGGTTGGATCGCGCCAAACGCGGTACCAAACTCCAATTTGGTGGGCTCAATGATAATCCCCAGTGGAACGGCCTCAGGAGCACCCGAAACGACGTGCTCAATCAGTTCCAGTCCACAACCTCCGCCGCCCAGCACGACCCCCACCGTGAGAACGGAGCGTTCATTGCCTCCAACGGCATAGCCGACATCAAAACCACCGAAACCCATGCCCAGGGAGGCCTCTTTTTCGTCGCTGGGGGATTCGACCCATCCGCCCCATCCCATCCCCCCGACTACGAGATCACCGATCACACCCCCGCGGCCGCTGCCACCCGCCACGATGAGCATCTCATCAAGCGGCGAAAAGCCACTGTCGATGAGAAAACCGTTCACTTCAGCGAGATCGGGCATGAACAGACCAACTAGTGGCCCTCCCCCGCCAAACGAAATCCTGCTCTCCTCAGTGCTCTCACCGCTCGCCATTCCAACAAACGGAAGGACAACGAGAAGTGCAATCATCATGACTAGCCAAGAAACTCTACACATGACAAACCCCCTCCTCACTCACTTGACAACTTCACGAAACCGCACGCGTAATTCAGAACTCATTCTCTCTTCGTGGCTATTGCTATTGCTCTTCCTCTTCCTCCTTCTCCATGAGCTGCTTGACCTTCCTTTTCTCCCAGCCAGTGGTGAACGTGTTGAAGCCGTGAATCACCACAGCGATCCCCCAACCCATCAACGGCCAGTAGAACCACCAGTTTCCGTGATCCTGCAAGTCAACGATGAACAGAATCACCATCACCACAACGTAGATGACTAGATGGCTGTAGAACGATTTCAGTTCCTTCACACGCGCCTCTGCGCGCTTGTACCTTTCTTCCTGCTCCATTTTTAGACCTCCTCTTTTTCTCGAGCTCTATTACGACTTCAAACCCATGCCCGCTGCAGTTGCCTGCCTTTGAGCCTAGCTGGCGCTGTTGACAATCCGTTTTCGGGGCCTCATCCCGAAGAAGAAACGCATCACGTTGGAGTGTCTGACGAACACGTCATACAGGATGAGCGCCGCGGCGAACGACGTCACAGTGACGATGATCAGCTTCGGCCAGAGGCCCATGTTCCACCGGATCACGAACCAGCCAATCGAGAGGATGACGGTCTGGTGAAACAAGTAGAACGGAAGCACCGCCTCATTCGCGTACGTCAGGAGCCCGCTTGGACGGTTCAGGCGTTTCGCCGCCATGCTCATCAGGAACACGATCCAGCCCCACGTGCCGACTCCCACGATGACTTGGTAGAGCACAAACTGCAGCGAGAACGTCGAGTTGAACATGCTGTAGTCCAACGCGAGAACGAACATACCGATGCCAGCGAAACCGACAACCCCTAGCACGAGCGCAATCCACCCGTGGCGCTTGATCGACTCGGTGAACCGCTCGTCCGCCACGAGCATGTATCCGATGAGGAAGAGCACCGCGTAGAAGACGAGATAGGCCCACGAATGCTGACCGAGGAAGACGCCCATCAGTGCGATCCGCACAATCACGATCGGTATCACTAGCAGGAAGATGCCTCCTCTGTGGCTGCACCATCCGGCCACTCTGCCGATGAACCGCCGCCCAGCCTCGCTCCGGAGGTAGAACAGCAGGGGCAGCACGACGACCGAGACGAGGAACAGGAACTGCAGGAACCATAGGTGACCGACGAAATAGGATGTGAGCCCCGGCCAGCCCGGATCGAATCGGACGGAGCTAAGATGCCGTGTGATGATCGGCCAGAACCCGCCCCTGTAGCCATTGGTGAACGCATCGAAATAGATCTGCGGCAGCACGATCGCGAAGATCCCGACGGTGTACATGGGGATTAGAAGCCGCTGCACCCGCTCGGTGAGGAACCTCCCGGCGCTCCTTCGCCTCAGTGCGAACCAGGCTCCAGCCCCGGACAGGACGAAGAACGTCGGAATCGCCCATATGTCGATGATCCCCCTGATGACGAGCACCAGTGTACTCTGGTCGGCATTCCGCAGGTGCCAATCGGTGCCCTCGTCGAACAGGTGCATCGCGTGAAGCAGGAAGATCCCTGCCATCGCGATGACCCTCAGCCAGTCGATGTCGTACCGTCGTTTTTTCACCAGTTACTCCCTTCATAGAACCCGGAGATCATCCACTCTATATCTATTCCTAATAGGAAAACAAATACATCGAAGATGGGTGAAAGGATCTGTTGAACCTGCGCGCGTTTTTGGCCCATCACAGCAGGCAGAAAGACCACCTGTTAGGGATCCAGGTTACTGCACAACCCCAGAACTTTGGTGTGGTTACGAGGACTACTACCCACCGGCTGCGGCCAGTTGCTCATAGGTTTGTAGTGCTTGCTCCTCTCGAGATGGCACGAGCAACGTGTACGCGGCCATACCAAGGTTGGTGAGCGTTGAGTAGAGCCAATCGTACTGCGTGACAAACTGCAGTTGCGATGGAAACGCAAGGCTTGCCAGTCCTGCAGCCGCATATCCGATTGCGCTGATGATACGCCGCTGCTTTGCCTCTGCTGCTAGTGTCTCGTCTGGATATTAAGTGAACGGAAAATGGCCTCAGCTGGCTTGG
>CAZOUO010000162.1:0-5574 GCA_964582975.1 uncultured Thermotogae bacterium
CTTCTGTTCAGATATCGCCCGGGGGAAGCCCTTTTGCCATCCGATTCTCTTCCAAGGCGGGGTCTCCAAGAACCAGGGGATGGTGAGAGCCTTCGAGACGGTACTTGGCCTCAAGCCAGGGGAACTCGTCATCCCCGAGCATCAGGTTCTAATGCCGGCGATCGGAGCTGTTCTTTCTGTCAATGATCATGATGTGGATGGGTTCAATTGGGAAGCGACTCGGGAGAGGTTCTTGAAAGCAGCCTCACAGGAGGCCAAGGTGGCAAGGCACACCAATCGCCTTGTGGCAAGGAAGGTCTCCCCCGTACAGGAGCCATTGTCGGTGTTGAACGGGAGCGGTCCTGGATTTCTGGGAATAGATGTCGGCTCCATCAGCACCAAGGCAGTCGCCATCGACACGGAGGGAAGGCTCCTTGCCAAGGTGTATCGGTGGACCAGGGCTGATCCCTTAGGAGCAACCAACGAGTGCCTTCGGGTTTTACACGAACAGGTGGGTAAGCGCCTTGATGTACGTGGGGTGGGGGTGACCGGCTCGGGTCGAGACCTCGTAGGTTGGTACGTGGGTGCAGATGTTGTGAAGAATGAGATTACCGCGCAGTACTGGGCTGCAACTGCTATCGACCCTGAGGTGGATACAGTCTTCGAGATTGGGGGGCAGGACTCGAAATACATCCGAGTCGAGGACGGGATTGTCGTGGATTTTGCCCTCAACAAGGCCTGCGCTGCAGGGACTGGCTCCTTCCTCGAGGAGCAAGCAGGCCGGCTTGGAATCACTGTGGGGGAGTTGGTGGAGGCTGCTTTCTCTTCTCCTCGTCCAGTTCAATTGGGGGAACGATGCACGGTGTTTATGGAGTCGGACCTTATCCATCATCAACAGCGCGGGGCGGCGAAAGCGGACCTGGCAGCTGGGTTGGCCTATTCCATCGCCATCAACTACCTCAATCGGGTTGTGGGGGACAAGCCAATCGGCAAGCGAATTCTGTTTCAAGGAGGGGTCGCAGGGAATCACGCGGTGACGTCCGCTTTTGAAAACATCCTGGGGAAAAGCGTAACCGTCCCCCCCCACTTTGAGGTGACAGGGGCTCTGGGTGTGGCCCTGATTGCCCAAGAGGTGTTGTAATGACGAAGTTCAAAGGGTTTGCCATTTCGGAACGTACTTGCCAGATCCGAAACTTCACTTGCCAGGGTTGTCCCAACGTGTGTCGAATCACCGAGGTGGGACTGCCGGGAGAGTCATCCTTCTATTATGGCTCGCGCTGTGGCCGATTCGATGAGCGCCTGAAAGAGGGAACCGAGCTTCCTGACCTTTTCCGCCGTCGAAACGAGATCATTTTCGATCGCGATAGCAGCGGCACTCAAACCGAAGGCATCCTCCGGTTTTCACCGCTCGGCGCGTCTCGAGGTCAAATTGGCATCCCTAGAGCCCTGCTTATGTGGGAACTCTTCCCGTTCTTCTGTGAGTTCTTCCGCTCCTTAGGGTATGAGGTTGTGCTCTCTCCAGAGACGAACCAGGAGCTTGTCCGCACCTCTCTCGCAGACGCCCCGCCCACAGCGTGTCTTCCGGCCAAGGTGCCCCACGGTCACGTGGAGGCTCTCTTGGCCGAGGGAGTGGACATTCTTTTCCTTCCGGCCCTGATTGATGCCTCTCACCCCAACACCCATACCAAGACCAACTACAACTGTCCCTTGGTCCAAGCGCAGCCGTACATCCTTTCCTCCGGATTCGATTTCGCCTCCCTTGGTGTGGAGGTCATTACCACCCCACTTCACTTCTACCAACGCAGGCGAATCGAAGAGGAACTTCCTGCTCTTGGTCGGCGCCTTGGGGGAAGCCGAAGGCGTGTGGAGCAGGCACTCTCGGACGCCCGAGAGGCGGAGAGTAAAGTAAAGGCAAGTCTTAAGGTACTGGGAGAGGAGGCCCTGGATCTTGTTAAAACCGGAGTGACCGGGGTGGTCATTCTTTCCCGACTTTACAACGGCTGCGACAGGGGGCTGAACCTGGGGGTTCCTGAGAAGCTTAGGGCGCTCGGTGCCCTGCCAATCCCAATCGACTGTCTCCCCTGGGAGGAGGTTGCGGTGGATCCACTCTATCCGTTCATGCAGTGGCACGCGGGCAAACGAATCCTCGCCGCCGCAGAGATTGTGTGCAAGACTGATGGCCTCTGGGCCGTGTATCTTTCTCACTTTGCCTGTGGGCCTGACTCGTTCATCACCCACTACGTGCAGGAAGCGCTGCGGGGAAAGCCGTTCCTCGTGGTCGAGCTCGATGAACATTCGGCTGACGCTGGAGTCATCACGAGGCTCGAAGCCTATCTAGATTCAATAGATTCGCTCAATCAACGGTCCCAGCCGCTAAAGTCCCGTCCTCAGCCCTGCCCTCGTGAGGCCTTCGACCGCAGCAAAACCATCTACCTTCCCTACATGGCAGACCACAACTACGCCCTAGTGGGGGCACTGGCTCACTTTGGGTATCGCGCGGAAACCTTGCCCCCGTCGGACGAGGAGAGCCTCAGCTTGGGTCGCAAGTGTGCCACTGGCGGAGAGTGCCTCCCGTTCATCCTCACAACCGGGGACTTCTTCAAGCTTGTTCGGCGAGAGGAGTTCAATCCGGCCCGATCGTGCCTGTTTATGGCCACAAGCACGGGGCCGTGTCGCTTCTGCCACTACTTCGCCGCCCAAAAAATGATCCTCAAGCGGCTCGGATACGATGTCGATTTCATTGCCCTTGAGGCCTACGATGCTTACACCATCAAGGACCTGGGGACCGCATTTCGGCGCACCGCTTGGTATGCCGTTGCTGCTGTCGATCTCCTCCAGAAACTGCTCTGGCGAACCCGTCCGTACGAAGTCCATCTTGGAGAGACAGAGGGGATCTATCAGGAAGCACTGAAGGATATCGAGGCCGCCGTCGCTCAAGGCGGCGTGGGGGAACTCCTTGAGGTTCTCCCTAAAATCGTCGAGCGCTTCCTGCAAGTGGAATGTGACGAGCGCAAGCGCCCGCTGATTGGAATCGTGGGGGAGATCTACGTTCGAGCCAATCCCTTCAGCAACGCGTACCTTGTGCGCCTGATTGAGGAACTCGGGGGAGAGGTGCGGATTGCCCCGATGGGCGAATGGCTCGCGTACACGTTCTACAAGAAGCTTGGGGATACCCGTCTTCGGGGTGAATGGGGATCGCACATTAAGACTCGGTTGGAAAGGCTCGTGCTACAACATGATGAACACCGGCTCGCGCGGGCGTTCGGCGAGGGGATTCCCAGCTGGGAGGTGGAGGAGCCGCCGACCGAGGTGGTGGTCGGCCACTCAGAGCCTTACATCTCAGAGGCGTACCGCGGAGAAGCGGTACTCACGATGGGAAAGGCCGTGGACTTTGCGCTCAAGGGATTTGACGGAATCATCAACGTGATGCCTTTCAGCTGCATGCCAGGGACAATGGTGGCCGCCGCCTCAGCCAGGGCCAAGCGGGATCTTGGGATTCCCTGGATCAACCTCACCTTCGATGGCCAGGGGCAGACCCATCTGCGCACGAGGCTCGAGGCCTTCCTCCATCAGGCCACCGTTCATGAGGAAGCCTCGTTGGACCAGAGGCTTTAGCGCCAAGCGTCGGTGAAGCGTTTGTCAGGAACGTTTAAGAATGACCCCAGGCTATGTTATGTGCGAACCCTTCTCAAGCTCCAAGCGAAGGGGTAACCCGAACGGCAATGCCCGCTATAACCAGGGTTCGATATCCGCGCAGTCGAGCTCTTCTGGTTTTCCAGAGAAACGGATAACCCCGATGCGGTCGATCAGGAAGACATGCGGAATCTCTACTACGTCATACAGAGTCTTCACCTCACGGGCATCATCGAGTGATCCCCACAGGGCGACCATGCGGGCGGATCCATGCTCGTTGAGAAATTCGCGCACATCCTCTAACCGTCGGTCGATCGTCACGCCGACAAGCACCACACCTTCATCCTCGTAGCGTTTGCGCAACGTGTCTAAATGCACTGTGGTAGTTACACACGGTTTGCACCAGCTTGCCCAGAAATCGAGGATCACCATCTGACCACGAAAGTCCGCAATGTCGATTGTTTTACCCTCAAGATCGGGAAGTGAGAAGACGGGCGCGGCTTGCCCAACTTCGGGAGCGAACGGAAACACGCCTGTTGCCCCTGGCACGCCAATCAAGCCCGAAATGGCATCTCTTGCTCCACCCTCAGCGATTACCAGCAGGGCGACGGTGTAACTGCCACTTTGAGCGTAGGTGTGGTCAATAGTCTTCCCCCCACCAGAGGAGCCATCGCCGAATGCCCAGAAGTAAATAACGATCCGTCCGTCAGGATCCTCGGAGGCTGAGGCATCGAAGCGAACGCTGAGAGGCAACTCGTCTAGAAGTTCACTGCACGTAAAGCACGCAACCGGCGGCTGATTGCCAAGTACTGCCCAAGATGCCGAAAGCACAACCGCGACCAGCACAAGGAAAAGGCCCGGTCGTTGTGTTACTTTCAATGGTTCTCCTTAATCCCCCGACAGCAACAAGAGTAGAAGGAGCAGGGAGACTGCACCTACAAGGAAAACACGTTGGCGCCAATAGATCGCTTTTTCCTTCGCGAGGGAAAGGGGCGAGGGACAGCCCGAAGCGATACAAGTCTCTACGGCAGTTCGCAAACGTATCTCCTTAGCTCGACTTGCTCCGCTGATGGCTTCCTCCCCGACAAAAATGAGCGGATAATCTACGAACAACACTCGATAGGCGTCAGAAAGCTGTTCCAGGAGGGCCGAAGCATCGGGTTCGTTCGCCTCGTAGTAGGCAATCGATAGGGACGGATACGTGGCGAGCATCTCTTCAAGGACTGCCTCCATTCTGGCGCAGTCCGGGCAGTCTTCCAGATGAAAGACAACCACCATTGGCCCCTCAGTTTCGGCAAAAGCGCACTGGCAGACCGCAACGGCCAGAATGAACGCTGTTAGAAATGACCACATTTGCGGGTTGCCCATTTGTCTCACGACTACCATGTCATAGCCAACAGAGGCCAGTCAACCTACACACTGTCTTTTGAAGCATCTGGACCACGCAGGTCCGCCTACTTCTTCGAAAACTGCAGGCTGTTCCGATCAGGGCGGTGAGCACGCGTTGCCCACCGGCGCGTCCTTAGCAATACATCAAAGATTCAGCGTAGAAGCCTATTACTTCACTTTCCTGCGTTCTGCGTGCCTAATGAAGCGGCACCGCACTAGACATACATCAGTTCTTTCAGCTTCAGGGCTTCCCGTTTCTTGTCGATGTGTTCGATCATCAGATGCGCGGCTTTGATCGGGTCGGGCTCGAAGGCGAACTTGCCTCCAACGATCTGCTCCAGCTCCTCGGTTAAATACTTGGTGAGTTTCTCGGAGCCCTCGATGGGAAACGGCATTCCAAGCGTGGTAAACACCCCGGAGGCAACGAAGTAAAACCCGATTGAAACTGCCTTCTCGCTCATCCACTCCGGCGCCGCGCCGGCGACCGGCAGATCGGAGATGTCCTCGCCTAAGCCGCCTTCGTTCACCATGTGGGTGAGCGTGATCAGGATGCGCGAGTTGTCAACACAGGAG
>CAZOUO010000163.1:0-5565 GCA_964582975.1 uncultured Thermotogae bacterium
AGGCAAAGCTCAGGACTGGAAACAGCCACGGCTGTGGATCGTTCCGGCCGACGGAAAGGGCAAGGCACGTAACCTCACACAAGACCACGATTTCAACGTCTCGTCTTGGACGATCAACGACATGGGAAGTCTGCCCCAGGTGCCCCCGACGTGGTCGAAGGACGGAAAAACGATCTATTTCCAGGTTGCCCATCACGGAAACACGGTGCTAAAGTCAGTATCCCTTGAAGGCGAGGTCCCGCAGGTCAACGACGTCATCGTCGAGGAAGGGGTTGTAGGGGCGTTCACCTTCGATCGCGACGAGAAAAAGCTCATCTATTTTCACGCGGACATGAAGAACCCTGGGCAGGTCCGGCTCCGCGAGATGGCCACCGGCCGCTCTCACGTGCTCACGCACGTCAACGAAGATCTCTTGCGGGAGATCGATCTCTCCGAGATCGAGGAAGTGTGGTTCAAAGGGACTGCAGAGAATGATCTGCAAGGCTGGATTCTTAGGCCGCCCGGCTTTGACCCCTCGAAGACTTATCCCGCTATCTTAGCGATTCACGGCGGGCCTCAGGTGCAATACGGCAACTTTTTCATGCACGAATTCTACTTCCTCGCCGCCCAGGATTACGTAGTGGCTTTCTGCAATCCGCGCGGCGGGCAGGGCTACGGCGAAGAACACTGCAAGGCAATAGACAATAATTGGGGAACGGCGGATTACGAGGACCTGATGGCCTGGACCGACTTCGTCGAGGCCAAACGCTATGTCGATAAGAATAGAATGGGCGTCACCGGTGGAAGCTACGGCGGCTACATGACCAATTGGATCATCGGGCACACCGATCGGTTCAAGGCCGCGGTGACGCAGCGCAGCGTGAGCAACCTTGTCAGCATGTACGGTTCCAGCGACTTCAACTGGGCGTTCCAGTACGAGTTTGGCAATGTCCCCCCTTGGGAGAACCCCGACAACTACTGGCGGCAGTCGCCGATGAAGTACATCGCCAACGCGAGAACCCCCACCCTGGTCATCCACAGCGAACAGGATTATCGCTGTGACATCGAGCAGGGAGAGCAGATCTTTGTTGCGTTGAAACGGCTGGGTGTAGATACGGAAATGGTGCGCTTTCCCGATGAACCACACGGACTGTCGCGCCAAGGCCGCACCGACCGCCGCATCGCTAGACTGAAGCACATCCTGCGATGGTTCGATCGCTACTTGAAAGAAGGAAGCAATTAGGAATCTGCCACGAAAGGGGTCTTAGCTTCTTGAAAAAACACTCGATGAGCTCATCGAGTGTTGCTTCAGCATTCCTCGCAGAGCAGTACCTACATGCTGACAATTCTCAGTTGTCGGTCAACACCACGTCGTCGTACTCTGCCTCAAGAAGGCGCTTGTGGCGGCGTTCCTCCTCAGCCAAAGCAGAAAACAGTGGTTCGGCGTTGCCCCCAACTTGACTGAGCCTTTCGTAGAGCGCTACCGAGGCCTCTTCCCGTTTCATCGCTACGATGAGCGCATCCTGGAGGGTCATGTTCGGCTGGGCCTCCACCTCTACGAGAAGCTCGGATAATTTGAGGTCCGCTGGCGCCGCCCCCTGAGCAATGAGCTCCTCGGGGGTGATTCGCGAGAGCTTTTCCGCATGCCCGCACTCCATTTCTGCCAAGTCGGTGAACAACTTCTGAATCGCCGGATTCGATACCTGATTAGACCACGTCTTGTAAAATGTTTCTGCCTCTTTCTCCTTGGCTACCGCGAAGTCAAGAGCCTCTTTTAGTGTATCGTCCATCTTTTCTCACCTCATTCGTGATCACAGGTGGTACTGCAACCGGCGGTGTGCCGTGAAATCAGCTTTTGATCTTGCCCATAAACTCTTTGACCTGGTAGTCCCACTCACGCGTCAGGATCTGGACCTCTGAGCGTTTCTCTCCTTCCTTCTGGCAGGCAGTGACCTCGACGTGTCCCCCTCCTCCTTGAAAGGTCACGCAATCGGACCCTTGGCTCGTCATTTCCAAGCCAAGTCCTCCCTCGCCAAAATACTTCAACGCCGCCTCGATGACTTTCTCTGGGGTAAGCTTGGTGTTCACACTGTAGTTCATGCTGCGTCCTCCTTAGTCCAAAGAATCTGACCCCGGAAAACAGATCGGCATCGTTGTTATTCGAGTCTTTTCTTCTCCGCTCATTCGGCAAAAATCGATGACCGAATCCAAACCCAGTCTAGACAAAAACAGCTGTGCGATCAACCAAATCGACACACCACCCACCAAAAGCGACAAAGAACTGGTTCTGACAGGCTAGCTGAGCCGCTCTATTGCCCTAAATCGATCCGATCACCCCCGGCAGCTTGGCGAAAAGCCGTGCATCCTCAACCGTTTCAAGACCGCATACGTAGCGGGTCAGCCGCTCGATTCCTATTCCAAATCCGGCCGATGGCGGGACTCCCTCCCCCACCGTTACGAGGTACTCTTGGAATCGTTGCGGATCGAGTTTGTCCTGCTCCAATCGGCGCAAGATCTGTGGGAGGGTGTGTTCCCGCTCGCCCCCGGACAGCGCCTCTCCGTAGCCCTCCGGATACACCAGGTCCATATCGAGCAGTATCCCCGGCCGTGACGTGTCCTCGCGATCGTAGAACTCGCGCACCTCCCGCGGAAAGTCGATCACCCAGGTCGGCGCCTCCAGAGACGCAGAAAGGGGATCGTCGAATGGTTTTCCAAAACGTGCTTCCGCCTCCTGGTAGGTAATCCGCTCAAACGGTGACTCCGGAATCGCAAGTGACCTTCCGAGAACGTCCAGCTCCTTGCCGCAACATTCTTTGACCCCACGAAGGACCGCAAGGAGAAGCCCCTCTCCGATTTCCATGATTTCATCCCGTGTTGCCTCGCGCGCCTCGAGGTCCAACTGAACGAACTCAGCAAGGTAGCGCCGCAAGCCAGCGCGCTCGGGAGGCTCCAAGCGGACATTGGGCGAGAAACAAAAGATCCGCGGAACGGTACGCAGAGAAATCTGCTTGTGCAGAATCATGCTCTTCGTCAATTGGTAGGCTTGGCCGTAATAGTCGATCGATCCCCCGTACGTCTCATGATGGAGCGGGTCGGTGACCGGAGAGAGGACCACGGGAAGAATCTCGATGAACCCTTGTTCCCGCAGGTATACTCCTGCCGATCGCATGATCTCGCTTTTGATGATCAACACACAAACACGCTCGTTATCCGTAAGCACTCGCATTGGTATCTCCTTTTTAAAAAACACACTTAGGCAAAAAAGCCACCTCTCAAGACTTGAAAAAAGGGAAGGATTAATAAGAAGGTTTTTAAATTACGCCCCGCAGGGGGCGTTATTGTTGGCCCGGGGATTGACACCGCGACAGGCCCGAATGTTAGAGGCAAAATTGGGGTGATTCACCGCGCAAAAGGCGAACTCAAGTTGCCTTGCGATGCAGCTTGTCTTCATCACAATCACCCCTTTGTCCGTGAAGTCACCTCAGCCTAGCACAACTTCTCACTGCTGTCAAGGGACCACGCGTTACTCGAAACGTAGATATTTGTCTCCCAGGCTGGCAGTGGTATGATATGCGGCGTGATGGCAAAGCGGGGGGGTCCATCAATTCACGTTCTCAGTGGTGAGCGTCTCCGACAGGCGGTCATCGCTGGTGCGCACAGGGTCATCTCGAACAAAGACGTTCTCGACCGAATCAATGTCTTTCCCGTGCCCGATCTCGATACCGGAACCAACTTGGCGGCAACGATGCGCGCAGTAATTCGCGGACTTGCGCTACCTCAGGCCTCCCTTTCCGCAGTGAGTGACACGCTCGCCTCGTCGGCGCTGGCCGGTGCCCGCGGAAACTCCGGAGTGATCATGGCCCAGTTCTTCCAAGGATTGCGCGAGGGGATATCTGGCCAGATCCAGATGTCAATTGCCAATTTTGTCGAGGCGACAAAGCGTGCCTCCGTGCGGGCGCGCGAAGCCCTGGCCGCTCCTCAAGAGGGGACGATCCTGACGGTTATCAAGGATTTTGCCGATCACATCGCGCACCGTTCGGGAAGGATCCGTGACTTTCCACCACTTCTAGAGGAAGGGTTGCAGGCCGCTCACCGATCGCTCGCCGAGACGACGAACCGGCTTGCAGTCCTGAGAAAGGCAGGCGTGGTCGACGCCGGTGCCCTCGGTTTCGTCAATTTTCTCGAAGGAATGGTGGACTACTTCAAACGAGGAAGGGCGGTTGACGTTGACGTAGAAATCGAGAGTGAGGTCGAAAAACGCGGCCTAACACTGGCACAAGGGTACTTGCCACAACGGATCGACTTCCGCTTCTGTATTGAGGGGGTCGTCATTTCAAGCCGGATCGATCGGTCGGGGCTGAAACAGCAGCTCATCCAGTTCGGGGATTCGGTCGTGGTGGCGGGTACAGACCAAGAGGCGCACGTCCATGTCCACTCCAACGTGCCTGCCTACGTGCTAGAGCGCCTCGCGCAAGCAGGGGAAATTCGCTCGCAGCGGGTGGAAGATATGCTCGCGCAAATTGAGGACCACCCCAGCAAACCACAGCGGAATGGGATCGCCCTGGTGACAGATTCGGTTTGCGACCTCCCTCAGTCGTTGCTGACCGGGCAGCGAATTCACGTGGTTCCGGTGCGCGTGGCGTTCGGCGAGGAAGAGTATCTCGACCGTGTCGAGATCACGCCAAATCAGTTCTACAAAAAGCTTGCCTCTTCTAAGACGCATCCCAAAACCTCCCAACCCAGTCCGGCTGAGTTTCTCTGCCTGTACCGCTACCTTGCCCGCCACTATGCTGGTATTCTGTCGATTCACCTGTCTGCCGAGGTCTCCGGTACCTATCAAACGGCCCTTGACGCTGCCCAGACGATAAGCGAGGAGACCGGCGTCCCGATCGAAGTGGTGGACTGCCGAACCGCCTCGGCCGCCCAGGGGCTCGTGGTATGGGCCGCAGCACGCGCCATCGAAGCCAATCTTCCACTTAAAAGTTGCAAGACAGTCGCCCAAGAAGCTTCGGCAAGCGCGCGCATTTTCGTATTCGTTCCTACTGTGGAGTACTTCGTGCGGGGAGGAAGGCTCTCCCCCGTTCAAGGGAAGATCGCTGAATGGCTCCACCTAAAACCGCTCCTCACCGTCAGGGACGGGAAGGTGACCCCTGCCGGCAGGGTGATTGGTCAACATCGGGCGGTGAAAAGAACGCTTGCTTTCGTAACAGAACTGGCACAGGGTATGGAAAAGCCGTCGTTCATCATCGCTCACACTACGGCCCCCAAGCTTGCACAGTACTACGAGAAGTTGCTGCAACACGCATTTTCTACTGCGACAGTGATGATCACCGACGCTGCTCCTGCGTTGGGGAGTCACGCTGGCCCGGGTGGGGCCGGGATCGCCGTCCTCGACGCTGGGCCGATCGAGCGGACGATCGAAGCGGCGCGGGACGGGAGGGAGGACTAGTGGGGCTTGCGGGACTGCTTCTGATCTCGTATCTGATCGGCGCTATCCCTTCGGCGCTAATCGCGGGAAAGCTCCTTGGAGGGATCGATATACGTAAGCATGGGAGCGGCAATGTCGGAGGGACGAACGCTTGGCGA
>CAZOUO010000164.1:0-5525 GCA_964582975.1 uncultured Thermotogae bacterium
CCGGGGAGCTGAGCTCCTCGGTTGGTCTTTGTGGAAGCGGCAAGCGGTAGTCAATCTCAACTGACTCCCGTCCGACGTGTATACAACTGACCACTCCCGCAAGGAACGCCTTACGCTCCTTGAATGAGCCAATCCGCAGTGTATCACGAAGCTTCTGAGCATACGGGAGCACAGCCTCAAGGGAGATCGCAGTCGCCTCCCTCTCGCTTAGCCGCGCTGCTATCTTGTCTCGTTCTCTCTCAGCCTCCCGAATATCCTGTCGGAGTTCGCGGATACGAGGTGCGAGTTCTTCCAAATCCAGCAGGCCGGACTCCAACGCCTCGTAGTTGCGCTGGAGGCGTCTCTTAAACCCTGCTATCTTCCGCTCTGCCCCTTCGAGGCGTTCTCTCTCGTCTATCTGCAGTTGCGACAGTTGGTCGTTAACCAGCCCTACAAGCAGGTGCAAGTTCGCGTCATCGAGGATGAGATCGCGGACTCTTGACATGACTAGCCCCTCGATCTCGTGCTTTGAAACCCGTACCCCGGCACACGCCGTCTTGCCATCTTGATGGTAGAGCTGGCACGTGTAGTAGTAGTACTTGCCGCTCTTGGCCGAAGTACCCACCATGTGCCTGCCACAGAGTCCACAGCGAAGCAGGCCGCTAAGGAGGTATGGGCTCGACTCCCAACGCGCTATCGCATGGCTGCCAGCGCGTGCATCAAGGATCGCCTGAACGCGAGAGAAGACAGAACGGTCAACCAGTGCCTCGTGGGCATTCTCGACGATCTCCAGATCCTCGGGTTTGGCGTCCCATCGCCCGATGACTACATCACCGCAGTAGGAACGATTACGAAGGATGTAGTACAGGCGCTTCTGGGTCCACTTCTTCGCTGACCCCGCAGGCAAGCCCGATTCATCTAGCTCTTCGACGATTTGCGGAACTGTTTTCCCAAGCGCGTAGTCAGCGAACGCCTTTGCGACTATCGGGCCGTAGGTGCCGTCAGGCACAAGTAAGAACCGCCGTGCACGCCCGTCTTTTGCTTCCACTCTTCGGTAACCAATGGGAGCATGTGGGAAGGGATAGAAACCTCTCCGGGCCACCTCGCGCTGGCCTCGCTTGATGTCTTGCGACAGGTTGTCGGAGTAGAACTCGGCAAGGCTCTCGAAGATCCTCGCAATGAGTTTCTCTTGCGGGGTGTCTCCCGTGTGCTCATGCAAAGAAACCAACCGTACGTTGTTCTCAGCAAGTTCTTGTCTTATCGCAGCGGAGATCAAAGTATCTCGGGCAAGCCGGTCGAGCTTCCAAACGAGCACTGCCTCAACACGACCAGAACGGATGGCTGCAATCAGGGATTTCAGTCCGGGACGGTTGCGGTCTCGCCCGCTGTACCCCTCGTCGACGAACTCATCGACAACTTCCCAGGTGCGCTCGCGAGCGTATCCCCGAATGGCGCGAAGCTGAGCGCTGATCGATAGCTGTTTCTCAGCCTGTCGCTTCGTAGATACTCTGGCATACGCTGCCGCTTTCATCCCCGCGTTCTCCTGTTCTGAAATGTGATGTACGTCACACTATCCTACTCCTCTGCCCCATGAGTTCGAAGTAGCGCGGTTGCGATGAGCCGTGCGAGGGGGAGAAGTTGCTTCGGGCTTAGCGCCGTGATTCGTCCAGTGTCACTTGTCTGTGACAGTGGGTGAACTCTTCCCGATCCTTGAAGACTCAATGGCTGATCGGCACCATGACCTTCCATGCCCGCTTCACAAGAGTCTCGCAGCTCTTCAGGCTGTATACAAACTCCCCCACGGGGGAATCTCCGCCTACACCCTTTCCGATGGCTCTTTACGTCACTATAGTCAAGCGCCCTTTTCATACCGCTTTCCACCGTTTTTCGACATTGCGAGTGACGCAAGAAACTGGAAATTCTCTTTTTTCCCTCATGAGAAGACTTTCACAAAAACCCTAGATCCCGCGTCACTATACGTCACTCCTCCCGAGATAAACGCTATAACCGCCTTCTTTTCTGCTTTACCGCGTTTCATCTTGTGGAATCCTCACGTCACTATTGAGGCCGATTCCCAGCCAAGTCCGAGTTCCGCCTGTACCCCTATAGGAATCGAAGCCGCGCTCTGCTAACCGCATACCGAAAGAACGCTTTCCAACAGGTTTTTCTCCGTTGCGCTCACACCATCCTCGGTAGATTTCCCCCAACTCTTTCGCCGTCGCCTGCGCTGTCGGACTTATCACACAACAGTCGGCGAGGAAGCTGCCCAGGATGTCCATCTCTTCCCGATAGGAGGCCGTTGCAGTCCGCACCTCTTCAGGGACGCCTAGACCGCTCTCGCGCCAACTTAAAGCCCCCTCGACAGCCCAAGAGAGAATCCCCGGCAACTCTTCGCGTAGCTTGTCAAGCAAGCCAGGGTCTTGTTCTGGCTCTGGAATTGTCACAGTGAAGGGAATTAGCTTGATCCGGTCCCATATCGCTTTGTCGGTACCCCTTATCACTGGCTTGTGGTTGGAGGCTAACCACACCTTGCATTCGGGGCGGAAGTCGAAAAATTCAGCGTGTAGGAATCTTGCCGTCACGGTATCGTTGCCGGTGAGATCTTTGATTGTCGCCTCTGCGAAGCGCTGGCCCTCTTCACTTTCTGAAGCGATCACAAAACGAACTCCACACAGGCGGGCTATATCGTTCGGGATACCATTCCCCCTATGAATTAGCAATGTCTCCGTTGGAGTCCGTAAGCCGTACTCGCCCATGAGCGTTTTGATCGTTTCAAGAAATGTGGTCTTGCCGTTCGCGCCTTGGCCATGCAGGAAAAATAGACATCGCTCGCTTGTTTTTCCGGTCAAGCTGTAGCCAACCGCCCGCTGTAGGAAATCCATGAGTTGTGGGTTGCCGCCCATGATTCTATTGAGGAAGTCACCCCACGTTGGCGCTCGCGCTTCAGGATCATAGGCAGCAGGGGTTACCCGCGTAATAAGATCTCGCTTATCGTGTCTCTTGAGTTGTCCCGTCCGCAGATCGAGCGTCCCGTTAAGGACGTTCAGTAACCACGGGTCACTATCTAATTCATCTGGAAGGACAGGGATTCCGGGTTCCGATCGAGCTAAGTCTACCATCGCGTTAAGGGCGCGGCTTGACTCCGACCTCAACGCATGTTCGGCTCGCCGCTTGTCAATATCTATCGCCTTCCCATCGCGGCCCGCTGCACGGATATAGATGAAGTGCACGGTTTCCTTTGCGCGTCGGTGCACAAGTCCCGTCTCATCTCGCTTCCACCGCGTGCCATCCCAGACAAACCACGTTCTCCAGGGCCAACAGTAACGGAGTGAAGAGCCATAGGCAATAACCAGATTTTGAGCATTGCCTAAATCTGTAGCGTGGGGGTGACAAATCATATCTGGTGTTCGTTCGAACTCACCACCAACGCCAGGCTTAATGCTCGATGACTCGTCCTGTATACTAACAGCCGTTCCAATGTTGTTTGGCTCGCTGCTCGACGGGCCTTTGTCCTGCAGTCTTTCCCCCATGATTCCCACCACCTACGACCTCATAGGCTTTCCCCCTCTTTGCTGGCTTGTCCGAAGAGAACCCCTGGCGGTACTCCCAACCCCCCTCGCTAGCGGCTTCCGATACTTTGGATACGGCCACCGCCTGCCAGCTTCGAGCTCAACGACGGACGTCTTATCGTTCTCAGGCCGCACAGTTCATTAGCGCCATCGCTTGTTCGCTTCTCCACTTGCGGTACTCCTCCTGAGGGTTGTCGATGAGACCTTTACGTTGCAGAAACTCCGCCAACCGGTTGTTAAGCCTCACACAGTATCCTGATTCCGCTTTCCACACCTCGCTGTAAGAGACACCCGCAGCTATCGCCAGTTCGCCCCTTGTGAGCCCCGAGTTCTTCCTTGCAAGCTGGACAGGATTCTCCATCGTCTTCCCTCCTTCTTGACTTGTTCTTCTCCGAAAGTAAAATGGACTCAGGACAATTTCAAGGGTATGAGTCGTCCCATAATTGTCCCAAAGCAGGAGATCAAAGTGAGTAGTAGAAGAGGTACGTCTATAGGGCCATTTGAGGCCTTTCTGTGGTACACGCCTGAGCACGGGTTCAAGTGGGACAGTGTTAACCGGTTGGTCCCCGCGAAGAACCCTGATTCTATTTGCGAGTATTACCCACTCAAGAGAGATCTGGCTCTCCACCGCAAGTTCGCGGCGCTAGGGAAGTCGGAAGAAGAAATCCTGGGTTTTGCGAATGATTTTGGGCTACTTCTCGATGCTTATGCACCTGAATTCCGTCCTACCGAATCGCCCGAAAACTTCCCGAAAGAGAACATTCTAAAGGAGGAACGAGTTTCCAGATTGGCTCGATTTGACTCCCGTACTGGGAGCCACTTCCTTGGCGGGGAACCGAAGGACTTCTGGATAGATGAGATCCATGATATGGAGGACGCGATCTGGCTTTGGGACAAGCTTGGAAGAAACGACGGAGAACCAGATGTTGGAGCACTAAAGGGGACCATACGCTGGGTGAACGAAGAAGTCTACTTCCTTCCCAAGAGCCTTCAAAAGGAAAGCTGGAGTCGCAACCGACATTCACGTTACTGGTATTTCCAAACCAATCTGAAGGCCCATATTGCACGCAAATTCTGGGAGGACAGCTATCTTAAGCCATGGCGGAAGGACTTCGATGTTATCGGCCCAGCCCAACAGTGGTTGATGCTCACGGTGAATAAAAAGCTCCGAAATCATGCGAGCCCTCAACTACAGCTTTATGCGAATGCCGACGCAAGATTGGATCTAAAACCGACATTCCGCCCCCACAACCTTCTAGGGGCAATGTGGCTTCACTTGTACATGGATGTGATTGGCGCAATCCTATTCAGAGAATGCCTCGTATGTGGTACGTGGTTCGTTTGCAAGAAAAAGGACCGCATCTACTGCAAAACGCGTGGCACCGGCTGCCGGAAGAAGGCACTCCGAATTCGAGACAAGGTAAGAAAAGCCGGGAAGAGTATCAGAGAAGTTGCCAAAGAAGAAGGACGCCCAATCGACATCATTCGCCAGATTGTTGAGAGTTCCTAGGATAGTGACCACCGCTGAAAAAGCCTGAGGACAAAGGCGATCGAGCAGCTCCGTTATTCTGACTGACTCTCTCCCGGCGGAACTGGCTCTGCTGACTTTTCTGCCGCAGCTTCCAGGATTGTGTGGTTATACTGATCCAAATAGCTCTGCAGCTCCCTTCGGTCCACGAGTGCCACTCCCGAAGCATCCGCCAGGGCCTTCGCTGATGGAGTAAAGTAGCTATTAGTGACGACCATTGCGTGGTCGCAGGAATAGAACGCCTTGGCCGCAAGTGCCTGTTGCACCGCTGCATTACCAACGTTCTCGGAGTAGTTCTTAGCCTGAATCACTGTTTTCTTTCCGAACTTCTCGACGAAGAGATCTGCTCCCTGATCAGCGGTTCGCTTTGTCAACTGAACATCATACCCAACCGTAGGAGTTGACCCGGTTTCGTGGACACCTTAAGACTTGAACAAGGAGGAGTACAC